>NZ_AKIX01000017.1:0-38218 GCF_000282075.1 Brevibacillus sp. BC25 | reverse complement strand
ATGGATCCTTACCACCGGCTTGTGCCATATCAGGACGTCCACCACCGCCGCCACCGCAACGAGTTGCGACTTCTTTGATGATCTTGCCAGCGTGAATGCCTTGATCCATGAGATCTTTGGTTACACCTGCAACGAGGTTCACCTTGTCGCCATCGACCGCACCCAACACAATGACAGCAGAGCCGAGTTTGTTTTTCAGCTCATCTACCATACCGCGCAGGTTGTCCATATCGACAGCGGAAACACGTGCAGCGAGTACATTCATGCCGTCTACTTGTTGGAGTTTATCCGTCAACGACGCTGCCTCGATGTTCCCCAGTTTTGCACGCAGGGACTCGTTTTCGCGCTGTACTTCTTTCAATTGTTGTTGCAGACCTTCTACACGTGCAGGTGCTTCAGCCAGTACTGGTGCTTTGAGTGCTTGCGCCACTTCTTTGAGCGTAGTGAACTGCTGGTTCAAGAACTGGTAAGCGCCGCGTCCTGTTACTGCTTCGATCCGGCGTGTACCTGCACCGATACCGCTCTCGCTAACCAGCTTGAACAGACCGATTTCAGCGGTATTGTTCACATGGCATCCGCCGCACAGCTCCAAGCTGTACTCGCCCACTTTTACAACGCGTACAACGTCACCGTATTTTTCACCGAACAACGCCATCGCGCCCATCGCTTTTGCTTCAGCCAATGCTTTGTTGGAAATCTCGACACTCAGGTTTGCCCACACTTTTTCATTCACGATCGCTTCGATACGCTCCAGCTCTTCTGGAGTAATGGAGCTAATGTGAGTGAAGTCAAAACGGAGACGCTCTGGTGCTACCAAGGAACCTGCCTGATTGACATGCGTTCCTAGGACATCCTTGAGTGCTTGATGAAGCAAGTGAGTCGCTGTATGGTTTTGGGTGATAGCCAGACGTGCTTCACGGTTCACTTCCGCGCGAACCTCATCGCCTTTGCGCAGGGTACCCGCTTCGACGATGACGGAATGTACATTTTGACCCATTGGTCCTTTTTGTACATCTGTCACACGTGCTTTCACGATATCAGAAATCAGGAAACCTTCGTCATTGATCTGACCGCCGCTTTCTGCATAGAAAGGAGTTTGGCTCAGAACGATTTGTACGGTTTGACCTTCTTCTGCTTCTTCTACCAGCTGGTTGTCCAAAATAATCGTTTCAACTTTACCTGTTGCTACCAATTCAGTATAACCAACAAATTGGCTCGTAACCGTCAAATCAGACAATGGACCACCTTGGATTTGCATGCTGTCTACATCTTGACGTGCTGCACGTGCACGCTCACGCTGTTCTTCCATCGCTTGATCAAAGCCATCGCGATCGACAGTCAGCCCTTGTTCGTCTGCGAAGTCTTCCGTCAAGTCAACAGGGAATCCATACGTATCGTACATTTTGAAGACATCTTGACCAGACAGTTGTGTCTTTCCGGCCTCTTTTGCTGCCTTCACCATGTCAGACAGGATCGCCAGACCGTCGTTCAGTGTCTCGTGGAAACGCTCTTCCTCGGCACGAATAACTTTTTCGATAAACCCACGCTTTTGGACAACCTCTGGGTAGAATTCGCCCATCATCGTGCCTACTGTCTCAGTCAAGCTGTACAGGAATGGCTTCTCCACGCCCAGCTTTTTCCCCATACGTACCGCACGGCGAAGCAGACGTCGAATGACATAGCCACGTCCTTCATTGGATGGAAGCGCACCGTCACCGATCGCAAACACAACCGTACGTGCATGGTCAGCGATTACCTTCAATGCTACATCCATCTCAGGGCTTGTTTTATACTTCACACCGGAGATTTCCGTTGTCTTTTCGATCAGCGGGAACAGCAAGTCTGTCTCAAAGTTGTTGTCTACGCCTTGGATGACAGACGCCATGCGCTCAAGACCCATCCCCGTATCGATGTTCTTCTTAGGCAGCGGCGTGTAAGTACCGTCTGGATTGTGGTTGAACTGGGAGAATACCAGGTTCCATACTTCCAGGTAACGCTCGTTCTCCCCACCTGGGTATAGCTCAGGGTCGCTCGGGTCGTTTCCGAACGCTTCTCCACGGTCATAGAAAATCTCCGTGTTCGGTCCGCTCGGGCCTTCTCCGATATCCCAGAAGTTGCCCTCCAGTCGGATGATTCGCTCTTCTGGAACACCTATTTTCTTGCTCCACAGCTCAAATGCTTCTTCGTCCTCTGGGTGAATGGTAACGGAAAGCAATTCTGGATCAAAGCCCATCCATTTTGGGCTCGTCAAAAACTCCCATGCCCATTCAATCGCTTCTTCCTTGAAGTACTCACCGATAGAGAAGTTACCCAACATTTCAAAAAAGGTATGGTGGCGAGCAGTACGTCCCACATTTTCAATATCGTTCGTACGGATAGACTTTTGCGAGTTCGTAATGCGCGGGTTGTCCGGGATGATTCGGCCGTCAAAATATTTCTTGAGAGTCGCCACACCACTATTGATCCACAGAAGGGAAGGATCGTCGATTGGAACCAATGGAGCGCTAGGCTCAATGCGATGTCCTTTTTCTACAAAAAAGTCGAGGAACATCTGGCGGATTTGATTGCCTGTCAGTTTCTTCATCTACATTCTCCTCATCTAAAAATAAAAAAAGTCCCCATCCCCTCAGGGACGAGAACTGATTTTCTCGCGGTACCACCCTGCTTACAGGCTCGCTACACGTATCTGAGCCAAGGCCTGTCGCTTAAGTGGCGTCTAACGGTGCCAAGCCGCCGGGTTTTGCCCGGTCTTAGGAGTAGCCTTCTGCTGCTCTTCTTTTGGTCGCCCTCTCAACCATGGAGCGCCCTCTCTGTAAAAGGTCTGCAACATACTCGTTCCCTCATTGATTTCACATAAATCACTTTGTCCATATTATAAATATTTTACCTGATCACTGTCAACTTTCATGCATCATGACAGCGATTCGGCTGACGATCACTTTGCAAACGGCAAGAATAGGGACAGCAACGATAAGCCCGATGATCCCCCCTACAGTCTCCCCTACCAGCAGTGCCAAGATAATGAGAAGCGGGTGCAAATGCAAAGAACGCCCAACGATGTTTGGGGACAAAATGTTCCCTTCCACGATTTGAATGATGAGATTGACAACGAGAACGAGTAGGAGTGTCTTGGTGGAAATCGTAATCGCGATCACAACTGCCGGTGCCGCCCCAATCAATGGTCCGATGTACGGAATGATGTTGGTGAGACATACGAATGCAGCCAATACAAAAGGATACGGCATGCCGATCCACCAGTAGCCCAAGTATGCGAAAACGCCTACGATCAGGGCGACAGTCATTTGCCCATGTATGTATTTACCCAAGGATTCATTAATATCCCGCAGGACGATCAGCACTTGCTTCCGATAAGCCTTTGGAACAATCGACATCCCCGTCTCATGCAATTGCTTCATATCCTTCAAAAAGTAAAAAGCGATAAACGGCACGATAGCAAAAGCAAACAATTTTCCCATCGAATGCCTAGCATTATCCACAATTTTCGATACGGAATGAGACATTCCCTCATTCGACTGGATGATCACCCGGTCCACACCCTTCGAGATGCTATCCGGCAAGAAATACTTTCGTGCCTCCCACTCACTCATCCATGTATAATACCAATCCATCAGGCGGGGAATATCGTCTGACAGCTCCACCAATTGTTTCGTAAAAACAGGGATGGCGTTAATGATCGCAATAGTAATTACCAGTACAAATGATCCATAAATGAGCAGGACTGCCATTAAGCGCGGAACTCTTCTTTGTTCTAGCAATTGCACGACCGGATGGAGCAAGTAAGCGATGACGAGTCCCAATATGACGGGAACGAGCACTTCTTTTAAGAGCGAAAACAACTGTGTCAGGACTGGTCGGAGCAGCCAAAGCAGATTGCCGATGACCAAAAGTGCGATGAGCCAAACAGCAGCAGCAAATAGTCGACTTCGCCGAAGTTCATCCACGTTCCCCCAACTCCTCCCTATTTGCATACATCTTTTTTAGCTTGTCTCATTCACATTAATTTCATGTAACCTATTGACACACAATTTCGTGTTCAGTAGTATGTAATTACAAGAGGATATCTCCAAAGGGGAGTAGCTTTTTCGCAACATAGTCGTCATTACGGGATTTTTCCCCGGCTATGTTGGCAACATTTTCGTAAATGTTGTAAGCAAGACCTTTGCCGACCAGGTAAAAGGTCTATTTTTGTTTTTTCAATGACCTTTTCCTGTCCCGGGAAAGGTCGTTTTCTTTTTCGCCCCTTTACACACACTATAGGAGGTATCAAGAAAACGGCCAGCGGATTATTCGCTTCCAAAATGGATTAGGAGGAGGAAGAGAAATGGATTTATTGTTAAGCCCTGAGTTTTGGACCGCATTACTTTCTATCGTTATCATCGACCTGGTGCTGGCCGGGGACAATGCCCTCGTCATCGGGATGGCTGCTCGTAACCTGCCTGCTCATCAGCAAAAGAAAGCTATCATCTGGGGAACGGTTGGTGCAATTGTCATTCGTGCATTGGCGACACTCGCTGTCGTTTGGTTACTGAAAATTCCTGGTCTGCTGCTTGTAGGTGGTTTGATACTCATTTGGATCGCCCTCAAGTTGCTGATTCAAGATAATGGTCATGAGAATATGAAGGCAAGTGGATCACTTGGAGCAGCGATTTGGACGATTATCGTAGCCGACACAGTAATGGGCTTGGATAACGTTATCGCGGTTGCTGGTGCAGCACATGGTGATTTCCTTCTGGTAGTTATCGGTTTGATCATCAGTGTTCCGATCATGGTATGGGGTAGCACATTGATCTTGAAGCTGATCGAGAAATATCCGATCGTTATCTATATCGGTTCTGCCGTATTGGCGTATACCGCTGCGAGCATGGTAACAAGCGAGAAGTTCCTCACACCATTCTTTGCCGCTTACCCTTGGGTCAAATGGGTATTCATCGTAGCTGTTGTGGTTGGTGTCCTGTTGATCGGACGCATGAAAAGCCAACAGCAAAAACGTTTGGCAGAACAATCTTAATGCAAAGCAAGGCTCCGTCGTTTCCGCGACGGAGCTTTTTCATGTATGTCGAAAAAAAAGCACCCGAACACAGTGTATGTTCGGGTGTTTATTTACGTTCCACTTCACATTTTGTGTTACCGAGTAACGGCACGCATCAGCTTGCGACCTGATTTCCACATACGCGTCACATCACGCATGGAGAAGGGCAACTGATTCCAATTCAATGAAAACCGACTGCGACGTCGCGGAGCCATCCAATAGCCAATGATCGCCACAATTCCGCTTGTGGCCAGAACCCGCAACAGGCCTCGAATGAACAAGCGTGCCACCTCCATTGGTTTTGCCGCTCAAATCCACTACATATTCAAGTGAGCGGTTACTGTCTGATCCTCAATAAACAGATCGTTGAGCGAATGCAAAGATCCATCTTCCTCAACTTGGTAGACAGAAGCAATCTGCTCATTGGAAACGCTCATTTCTATAAAGCAGTTCCAGCAATAGTATTGATTGGTTCCAATCTTTCCTACGTCTTTGGAACTGCAATTCGGGCATATGACACGCATCACGCTTTTCCTCCCTTTCACGCCTGGCCACGAACTAGTCCGGCACGATCAGGTTTTCTTCCCCGATGATAACGGATGCTGGTGCAGGGAGGCGCTTTCGCCCTTCCGTAATATCTGCAAGCCAGCCATTCGATAGTTCGTACCCTACAAGTTTCTCCCAGTTGGCTGAAAAGTAAACATCTTCCAGCCTCCCCAAACACTCTCCGGATGCGGTTATCACCGCTTTTCCTTTTAACTTCGTCTTTCCCGTCACAATGCCGACAGGCTCTAGTCCGGCGAGATTAGGTAAGGGCGTGATCGCGTCTTTTCCCGATACGGTAAGGCAGGACTCCCCGACCGCATGAATATGTTCGGTAGGAATATAGGTACCTGATTGGAACCAGCCCTGTTCGCTCAGCAAGACTCCTCGTACATGCCAAGTGGAGTCGCAAAGAATGTCACGCACGGTTCCAATCGTCTCCCCTGTTTGTAGGCAAACAACTGGCAATCCGACTGCATCCATTGCCTTGCGCATGTGGGACATCCCCCTTCCGCCTTGTTAGTATCAGGCGAAATGGACACATCCATTCGGCGCAAATGGTTCCAACTTCACTCTTGCTTTAGCCGTTCTTCCAGGTAACTGTACCGTACCCCCTCCTCATCAGACTCTACAGCAGCGCGGAACGCATCCGGCTCTCCACACATGATGAGGAATGATTTGCTCCGGGTAATCCCGGTATAGACTAGCTTGCGTCTAAGCATACGGTAGTAGCTTTTGACAAACGGCATGATCACAATCGGAAATTCGCTGCCTTGAGACTTATGAACCGAGCAGCAGTAGGCAAGCGTCAGCTGATGATAATCCGAACGCTTGTACACCACTTCCCTGTTATCAAAAGCAGCGACCAGCATCTCCTGGTTCTCCGCATTTTCATTCGGGAAAAAGATGGCGACGATCTCACCCATGTCACCGTTAAACACCTGTTCTTCAGCATTGTTCACCAATTGCAGAACCTTGTCCCCAGTACGGAAAGTCGTCTCTCCGAAAGTAACTTCACGCTTTTGCGGTGTTTTCGGATTAAACAGCTCCTGCAATTCTTCATTCAACCGGTTCACACCGGCATTACCTTTATAGATAGGGGCTAATACCTGAACATCTTTTGCCGTATATCCTTTTTTTACGGCTCCGAAGCAAATTTGTTTCACTGCTTCCGGAACTTCTTGTGGCAAACTTGTGAAGAATCGCCGATCCGGGGTGGTGTGAAGCAAATCTGCCGGTACATTCCCCTTGCGTACGTCATGGGCCAACCGAATAATAGTGGACTCTTCTGCTTGCCGATAAATTTCTGTCAGCTGTACCAACGGTAGCAATCCAGATCGAATCATATCCAACAGGACGTTGCCGGGTCCTACGGAAGGCAACTGGTCAGGGTCACCTACCATGATGATCTGCATATCGTCTGGGACCGCACGAAACAGTTGATTTGCGAGCCAGATATCGACCATGGACATTTCATCCACAATTAATAGCCGGCCACGGATTGGGTGCTCCGCGTCATGCTCGAAGCTCTCCCCTTTGTAACCGAGCAAGCGATGGATGGTCATCGCTGGTAGACCCGTAGTCTCTGTCATGCGTTTTGCTGCACGTCCAGTAGGAGCCACAAGAACAATCGGGAACGGATTTTCTTCGCTGTATTTTTTCAAGTCCAGAGATAATCCATGAAGCTGAGAAAAGACACGACAAATCCCACGAATGACTGTCGTTTTCCCCGTACCAGGTCCCCCTGTCAAAAGCATCAGACCTGCTTTGATCGCCTGTTCAATGGCATCACGCTGCGTCTGGGCATACGTAATCCCCAACTCATCCTCAACCGCCCCTAAGGCACGGTAAAACTCTGATGTCGGGAACGTACCGAATTCATCCCGCTCAGCGAAGTGACGCAGTCTTTTGGCAAGACCGAGCTCGGCAAAAAACAGCGAGGGCAAATACACCCTCTCATCTTCCCAGGCAATTTTGCTCGACACAAACAGGGCTTCCACTGCCAGTTGAATATCGTCTCCAGAAAAGACGTGCCCCCCGCACTCTTCGAGAAGGCCCAGCGTTTTTTCACAAAGCTCCTCCACAGGCAAATAAACATGTCCTTCTGAATACGAAGCCTCCTGCAAGACAAAGAGGGCCGCCGCCTTCACACGTTCTTCTGAGGAAGCAGAGATTCCTGTTGCTCGCGCAATGTCATCTGCCCGCTTAAAGCCGATTCCTACGACATCCTCAATCAACCGATAAGGCTCTTCCTTCAGCACTGTCATCGTTTCCAGCTTGTAGGTCTGATAAATACGCAGCGCCATGTTCACACCAATGCCGAAGTCGTACAAGAAAACCATGGCACTTTCCAAGGAACGATGCTCGACTACCGAATCATAGATCGTTTTGGCACGTTGTTCAGAAATGCCTGGTACCTCAGCCAATCGCTCCGGGAAGTCCGCAATAATTGACAGCGCATCTACCCCGAGCTGCTCGACAATTCGTTTGGCCATCTTCTTTCCAATCCCTTGAAATAAGCCACTGGCTAAGTAGCGCTCAACCCCGGCCAATGTTTTCGGCGTTTCACGTTCATAGCGCTTTGCTACGTACTGCTGTCCAAAACGAGGGTGTGTCTTCCATTCACCGTAAAAGGTGTACAGCTCATCTGGATGCGGGCGAGGAAAATTACCGACAATAATGACCTCCGATTCTTTAATCGATTCGGTAGTCTCTTCTATCTTAAGACGGATAACTCCGTACCACGTTTCTTCCTTGTAAAAAATTTCTTGAGAAACAAATCCTCTAATAAAGTTTTCTGCAAACAGCGAGATTGACTGCTGCTCGTCCATCTAAACGCCTCCTTACATAAAAACCGTTCCAGAAAGGAAAAATCCACTTCTCTTGAAAGTGGATTTCTCATATGCTCGTCTTAAATTGTAAATCGTTTTACTTGTTCTGACAACTGCTCGGCCATTTTCGCAAGTGTTTCTGATGCTGCCGTCATTTCCTCAGACGTTGCTGTCTGTTCTTCAGACGCTGCTGCCACTTCCTGCGTATCTCTGGACGCTGTTTCCGCAAGACTAGCTATTCTTTCGGAGTGACTCACCAATTGAACTGTATCGCGATGAATCGCTTGGGCTGCATCGTTCATCCGATGTACTTGCTGGCCGACGTCTTGAACGGCCACCAATATTTGCTGGAAGCTGTCTCCTGCCTGCGCTACTCCTTCGCGTCCATCCTGTATAGCGACTGCAGTCGTTCCCATTTCCGATACAGCCGCGAGAATATCTGTATGGATCGTATGAATCAAGCCTGCGATCTCTTCGGCAGCCTCACCTGATTGCTCAGCCAGCTTCCGTACCTCTTGGGCCACAACTGCAAAGCCACGTCCCTGTTCCCCCGCCCGTGCAGCCTCGATGGCTGCATTCAAAGCCAATAGATTCGTCTGGTTGGATATTTGACGAATGATCGTGATGATTCCGATGATTTGCTCGGATTGAGAGCCAAGCTCGCGGATAACCTGCTCCGTTCGACGGGCATGATCCGTGATTTGATCCATTTCTTGTACGAGCTCGTGCAGCTTGCCCTCCCCAACCTGTGCCAATCGATTCGCGTCTGTCGCGTCAGCATTTACTTGAGAGGTCGAGGCCGCAATGAGTTGGATATCTCCTCCGATGCGAGACAAAAAGCGTACTGTATCCGTCACGGTTTGTTTTTGTTGTTCGGAACCTGTAGCGATTTCCGAAGAAGCCATGGAAATCTGTTCGGAAGCACGGGCACTTTCTGTCGCACTCGCTGTTAATTCTTCCGAAGCTGCCGCGACCTGTTGAGCTACTCGCTGCACCTCGTTGACCATGCTGCGAAATACCCCCATCATCTCGTTGTACATCGACGATAATTCCCCGAGCTCATCCCGGGAACGTACAGTCACATGCGAGGTCAAATCTCCTGTCTCTGCACGCTTCATTGCCGATACCAGCTCTTTTAGCGGTCGTACCAGCTTGTTGACAATAAAAATACCTGTGACGAGCGCTAAGGTAGCACTCACCAGGTTGAGGAGAAACATCATCGGACGACTGCTCTCAATCGTCGTCAGCAAATCATTCTCGTAGCTGCCAATGGCTAAAATCCAACCGTTTGGCAGCTGCTTATACGCCGCCACTTTGGTAGAGCCTCCAAATTCATATTCAATCCAGCCGTTTTTTTGAGCGAGCATGACTTGCGTGAATTCTTCATTCGCCAAAGAGGTATTCTCGACTTTTGGGTCTGGATGAAAGATGGCAATTCCACTTGTATCCAAGATATAAGCGTAGCCAACCATACCATTTGGCTTGTAGTAGTGTTCGGCCACTTCGCGTGTTAGTTCGTTAATTTTCTGTCTGTTTCCCTCACTAATCGTTGTATCTTGAGCGTAAACAGCTAGCTCGCGTGCCTTCATTTCCGTTATGTATTGCAAGTCAGATACAGCCAGCTTGTATAGCGCGCTGCGTGCATTTTCAAATTGGATATAACCGACGACCATTAATGGAAGCATGGTTAAGATGAGTATCGTAAATACCAGTTTGTAGCGAATAGAGTAGCGTCTGGCCAACATGAAAGTCCTCTCCTTATCGGATGGTCCGAGTTGTATAGTTCTTCAGGATTAGTACTACAGTATTATTTTACCATCCTCTACCACAATTCACCACCAAACTCCAATAAGAAACCGCTTTTGCTCAAACGAAAAAACCGCTTGGCTTCATCCAAACGGCTTTCATCCTTCGTTATTCACGTACCAATCGCTTTACAATCGCAGCAATCGCTGTAGCAGCCTGCTTTGCCTCTTCCACCGTATTCGTAATCCCAAAACTGAAACGAATAGCTGAATGAGCAATCTTCTCGTCCACATGCATCGCTATTAGCACGTGTGACAGCTCTAATGATCCGGATGTACAAGCTGAGCCACTCGCTGCTGCAATCTTGGCGATATCCAGATTCATCAGCATGGTTTCTGTATGAACACCCGGGAAGGACACATTTAAAATATGCGGCAATGCCTGCTCGCTATGTCCATTCAGGCAGTACGTAATTCCTGCTTCCTGCCAGACTGCGATCATCTCTGCTTTCATCTGCGCATATTTTTCAACCCGCTTGGCCATTTCCTCGCCAGCGACCTTTGTTGCTTCGGCAAACCCAACAATCCCGGCCAGGTTTTCCGTTCCCGCTCTGCGTTTGCGTTCTTGTGAACCGCCGTGCAAAATCGGGGAAAACGGAACCTTACGCGCTAAATACAAAGCTCCGACTCCTTTTGGACCATTAATTTTATGGGCGGATACCGAGAGCATATCAACAGGCAGCTCCCGTGCATGGATAGGAAGTACACCAAAAGCTTGCACAGCATCCGTATGAAAAACAATTCCTTTTTCACGCAGGAAGGTACCGATTTCCTCGATTGGCTGGATCGTTCCTACTTCGTTGTTCCCATACATAATGGACACCAGTACCGTATCCGGGCGCACCGCTTGTTTCAGATCATCCACGCGGACCATACCTGCCTGGTCAACAGGCAAGTACGTCACTTCAAATCCTGCCTGCTCCAAAAATTCACAAGCATGCAAGACTGCATGGTGCTCGATTTGCGAAGTAATGACGTGACGACCACGTTCGCGCTGTGCCATTGCAGCGCCGATGATTGCCATATTGTCCGCTTCTGTCCCGCCACTCGTAAAGATGAGTGATTGCGGATCAGCATCCATAAAGACGGCAATCGTGTCTCTCGCATGCTCCAACGCTTTTCGCGCTTCGCGACCTGCACCATGGACACTAGATGGATTCCCGTATACTTGAGTCAAATAGGGAGTCATAGCAGCAACTACCCGCGGATGTACAGGCGTAGTAGCTGCATGGTCAAAATACATTAGATCTGACACTGCTGTCACCTTCTACCAACTTATATTCTAGATATAAAACATATAATTATCGCCAGGACCATCGTCTTCAAAGCTGATTAAGTCCTGAAGGGATGTCGAATCCAGAACAGCAGAAATACTATCCCGAATACGCAGCCATAAAAAACGCTTAGCCGGATCTTCTTCCTCTGCAAATTCCACAGGGCTGATCGGTCCTTCCAGCACGCGGATCACATCGCCAGCAGAAATCTCATCCGGCTGCTTTGCCAGAACGTATCCGCCATATGCGCCACGAATGCTTTTTACCAAACCCGCGTTACGCAGAGGTGCAATCAATTGCTCCAAATAATGCTCGGACAAATCGTGTTTTTGGGCGATGCTCCGCAGTGAAGTCGGCCCTTCTCCGCAACGGTTGGCCAATTCCATCATGATCGTCAGCCCGTAACGTCCTTTCGTCGAAATCTTCACGTTAACAACTCTCCTCTTTGTATCGGTAATACGCGCCCGTCCCCTACATGTCCTCAGTATCGTGGGACACACTAACATCTTAGGGGGTGATATGCAGATGACAACGAACAAACGCTCGGAACGAGGTCGCAACCACCCGTCCGACACCTTGTACGAACAACCCGCAGGCACGATTGCTCACAAAGCCCGTTACGGTGCGAGTGAGCAGAGCAAACAACCGAATGAAAACGGTGATTTGCCCAATAAACCAGGCGGAAATGTCCGCACGTAAATGTTAGCTCCCCCTATTATTCGGGGGAGTTTTTCCTTGGCAATCCACGTCCATCCATCTTCTGTCTTTCTTCCTGGAAGCGGCGAATGTGACGCTCATAGCCGTGGTCCTTTGGCTGGTAGAACGAGTAGTTTACACCGTCAGGCAGATACTGTTGAGGTACATACCCATATGGATAGTTATGCGGATACAGATATCCCTGACCGTGTCCCAGCTTCGCAGCTCCCTTGTAAGCAGAATCTCGCAGATGAATCGGTACTTGCTTGTGACCATCCGTTCGGATACGATCCAACGCAGAATTAATTCCGTTGTAAGCGGCATTGCTTTTGGGGGCGGTTGCCAGGTACGTCGTCGCTTGTGCTAAAGGGATACGCCCTTCAGGCATTCCCACCAATTCTACCGCCTGAAAGCAGGACATCGCAACTGTGATCGCTTGCGGGTCAGCATTTCCGATGTCCTCTGAAGCCGAAATGACCAAACGGCGTGAAATGAACCGCGGATCTTCTCCGGCATCGATCATTCTCGCTAGCCAATAAAGAGCTGCGTCCGGATCAGAACCACGAATAGATTTAATAAAAGCGGAGATCGTGTCATAATGGTTGTCCCCACTCTTATCGTAACGTACAGCCCTGCGCTGAATGGATTCTACGGCGACGTCCAACGTCACGGTAATTCGCCCATCCGCTCCTGGTTGCGTCGTTGTCACTGCCAGCTCCAATGCGTTTAGCAAACGTCTGGCATCCCCTTCCGCGTATTGAATCAAATGCTCTGCCGCTTCCGGTTCTACAGAAACAAATAGCTCCGCCAATCCGTTTTCTTCATCAGTAAGTGCCCGATCCATGACCTGCTTCAATTCCTCATGAGAAAGCGATTGAAGGGAAAACACTTGTGAACGCGACAAAAGCGCCGGATTCACCTCGAAAAAAGGATTCTCCGTCGTAGCGCCAATCAAAATGATCGTTCCTTCCTCTACATAAGGAAGAAGGGCGTCCTGTTGCGATTTGTTGAATCGATGAATCTCGTCTACGAACAACGTTGTCCGCTGACTGTCCATGACGAGCCGCTCCTTTGCCGCATCCACGACTTTGCGGATGTCAGCGACACCAGCCGTAACGGCATTTAACTCGGAGAAATGCGTGCGTGTGGTTCGGGCAATGACTTTTGCCAGCGTTGTTTTCCCTGTACCTGGAGGTCCGTAAAAAATGACAGAGGATACTTGATCTGCTTCAATCGCGCGTCGGAGCAGCATTCCAGGAGCCAAAATATGCGATTGCCCGATTACATCCTGAATCGATTGTGGCCGCATCCGTGCAGCCAATGGCTTCTGTTTGCCGCCACCCTGCTGGTCGTAGGCAAACGTGAATAAATCATCCATGTTCCACTATCCTTTTACAGGCTGCCACTCCAAAATATCTCTTGCCACTACACTGGCCAAAATTAAACCAGCCACAGACGGCACGAAAGCATTACTTGCTGGAGGCATCCGCACTTTGCTAATCGGTGAATTCGGGTTGGAAACGATCTGTTCGCGTACATCTACACGTACGGTTACGGGAATCTCACGGGAATATACAACTTTTACCCCTTTGTAGATACCGCTTTTCCGCAACTCACGACGAATGACCTTTGCAATCGGATCATAACTCGTTTGGGAAATATCGGCAACCTCAAAACGGGTCGGGTCCATTTTGTTGGCCGCACCCATGCTAGAAATAATAGGGATATTGCGACGCTTCGCTTCTTTAATTACATGGAGCTTCGCGGACATGGTATCCATGGCATCCACGATGTAATCCAGTTCATGCTCAAACAGCTCATGCGCTGTTTCTTCATTGTAGAACATATTGAGTGTTACGACCTCGCACTCCGGATTGATCGTCGCAATACGCTCCCTCATAAGCTCAGCCTTTTTTTGACCGACTGTGTTCAGCGTCGCATGAATTTGGCGGTTGATGTTCGTAATGTCTACTACATCCTTATCTACCAAAATGAGCTTGCCTACACCAGTTCGCGCGAGTGCCTCTACTGTAAAGGAACCGACTCCACCAATTCCTAATACAGCAACGCGGCTATTTTTCATTTTTTCCAAACCTTCGGGACCGAAGGCCAATTCACAACGAGAAAATTGATGAAGCATATTTCGTGTCACCTTTCATTCGCAAGCGAGATTATTGGGGTAGTTTCACACTTACTTATAGTCAATCGGAAAAGTAGGATTGAAGTAGAAAAAAGGAGCCCCATTATGTCGTGTTACTCCTTAGTTTTGAACCTGCTCATCGCAGGTGGGTGTCTTGCCGAACTGTTACAGACGTCCACTCTAAGGAGGCATGCCTTTACAATCACGGACGAAAAACTCCCTAAACAAACTTTGTGGCTCAAAACTATCGGATGTCACGAGCATCGCAGGGCTTTCATCATAGTATTACCAATGTATCAAAGAGCAATGCAGTTGCGCAAGTCGATTACGCTTCCACCTTTTCTTCTTCTGTGACAATTGTTGCAATGGACAGCTCTTTCAATTGTTTTTCGTCTACTACATCTGGAGCATTTACCATCAGGTCGCTCGCACTTGCTGTTTTCGGGAATGCGATGACTTCACGCAGGTTAGTGCGGCCAGCCAAAAGCATGATCAGACGGTCCAAGCCAAGAGCGATTCCACCGTGTGGAGGTGTACCGTATTCGAATGCATCCATGAGGAAGCCGAATTGTTTACGCGCCTCTTCTAGTGTAAAGCCAAGTGTGGTAAACATTTTTTCTTGCACGTCGCGCTTGAAGATCCGCATGGAACCTCCGCCGAGCTCGTATCCGTTGAGAACCATGTCGTACGCTTGTGCGCGCATTTGACCTGGATCAGTGTCGAACAGGTGCAGGTCTTCGTCTTTTGGACGTGTGAATGGATGGTGCAGGGCAACGTAACGTTTTGCATCCTCATCCCACTCAACCAGCGGGAAGTCTACTACCCAGAGGAATGCAAACTGGCTTTGGTCAATCAGACCGAGTTCAGCACCCAGCTTGGAACGAAGAGCACCCAGTGCATCTGCTACTACTTTTGGTTTGTCAGCAACGAACAGGAGCAAGTCGCCTTCTTCTACCGCCAAGCGTGCTTTCATCTCGTTAAGTTCTTCTTCTTTAAAGAACTTCGCAATTGGTCCTTTGACTTCGCCGTCTTTGAAGCCGATCCAAGCCAAGCCTTTCGCGCCATAACGGGAAGCGAATTTGCCCAGGTCGTCTGCTTCTTTTCGGGAGTAGTGTCCGCAACCTTTTGCGTTGATCGCTTTTACTTGTCCGCCGCCAGCTACAGCTGCTGCAAACACCTTGAAGTCACTTGTCGCAACCAGATCAGATACGTCTGTCAGCTCCATGCCGAAACGTACGTCTGGTTTGTCAGAACCGTAACGCGCCATTGCATCCGCATACGTGAGACGAGGGAATGGAGTCGGTACGTCTACGCCAACCGTTTGCTTGAATACGTGAGCGACCATCTTTTCCATCATTGGCAGGATTTCTTCCATAGACAGGAAAGAGGTTTCAATGTCCACTTGAGTAAATTCAGGCTGACGGTCAGCACGCAGGTCTTCGTCACGGAAGCAACGAGCGATTTGGTAATAGCGCTCCAAACCGGATACCATCAAAAGCTGTTTGAACAGCTGTGGCGATTGCGGCAGTGCGTAGAACTCGCCTGGATGTACACGGGAAGGCACGAGGTAGTCACGTGCGCCCTCAGGAGTGCTCTTTTGGAGAATTGGTGTCTCAACTTCCACGAAGTTGTTCTCATCCAGGTAGTCACGGAATGCTTTCGCTGCTTTGCTGCGCAAAATCAGGGAGCGCTGCATTTCAGGACGGCGCAAGTCCAAGTAGCGGTATTTTAGACGAACTTGTTCATCTACATCGATCTCGTCTTCAATCAGGAACGGAGGCGTTTTTGCATCGTTCAAGATTTCGATTTCAGAGATGTGCACTTCTACTTCGCCGGTTTTCAGCTTCGGATTGATTGCTTCTGGTGCACGGTTTACAACTTTCCCTTTTACAACCAGTACGTATTCGCTGCGAACCTTGTCAGCCGCTTCCCAAGCTTCTTTGTTGTACTCTGGGTTGAATACAATTTGGACGATGCCAGTGCGGTCACGGAAGTCAATGAAGATGACGCCTCCGAGGTCGCGACGCTTTTGTACCCATCCGTTCAGTACGACTTCTTGCCCAACGTGTGCTGTTGTTACTTCTCCACCATGTACGGTGCGATATTGCCAAGACATGATCATTTCCCCCAACAATTTGTTTTATGGATTTACTTTTGCAGCGAGTACCGAAACGAGTTCCTCGCGTTTCACTTCTTGTTGCTCGCCTGTCGCCATTTCTTTTAGAACAACCGTGCCATTCGCTAATTCAGACTCACCGATGATCGCCGTAAAACGAGCCTGTAGACGATCTGCTTGCTTCAGCTGTGCTTTCATTTTCCGATCCAGATAATCCAGCTCAGCCGCAATCCCTGCTTGGCGCAGTTGGTCGACGAGTACGAAAGCTGTTGTTTTCGCTTCTGGTGTCTGCACCACTACGAAGCAGTCGATGCCACCCGAGATCGGTAGTTGAACCCCTTGCTTTTCCAGAGCCAACAGCAGACGCTCGATACTGAGTGCGAAGCCGATGCCTGGCATATCGTCGCCGCCCAGCTCTGCAACCAGTCCGTTGTAGCGCCCACCGCCACAAAGCGTTTCTACCGCACCGATCTCTGCCATTTTGATTTCAAATGCGGTCAGCGTGTAGTAGTCCAAGCCGCGAACCAGACGCGGATTCACATGAAACGGAATATCCAGCGCGGTCAAATAGTTTTGTACGGCTTCGAAATGAGCCGCTGATTCTTCGCTCAAGTAGTCCAAAATGGACGGAGCGTCCATCGTCAGTGTTTTGCATTTTTCATTTTTGCAATCGAGCACGCGCAGCGGATTGCGATCAATACGAGATTGGCAATCCTCGCACAGCTCGGAGCGAACACCGTTCAAATGTGCGAGCAAATGCTCACGGTGACGCGCCCGGTCTTCTACCGTACCTACGCTGTTCAATTCCACAGAAAGTCCAGTCAATCCGAGCTCCTGATACAGACGAATCGCAAGGCCAATGACTTCTGCATCGATCGCTGGATCGCTTGAACCGATCGCTTCTGCACCGAATTGGACGAATTGGCGATAGCGGCCTGCTTGCGGACGCTCGTGACGGAACATCGGTCCCAGGTAGTACAGCTTGGTAGGCTGATTAGGCACACCGTACAGCTTGTTTTCCACGTAGGAACGAACAACACCCGCTGTCCCTTCTGGACGCAGCGTGAGAGCATCCGTACTGCGCAGATTGGCTACACTGTACATTTCTTTTTCCACGATGTCAGTCGTCTCGCCAACACCCCGTTGGAACAACTCTGTGCTCTCAAACAGCGGCGTGCGAATTTCCGCGTAATTGGAGCGGCGACACAGATCGCGGGCCTTGGCCTCCACGTAGTGCCACAGCTCTACAGTACCAGGCATGATATCCTGCGTACCGCGTGGGATCTGGATTCTTGTCATTCCTCTCGAACCTCCATGTCTTTTCAAAAACTCGGGCTAAAGCCAAACCTTCAGGATCAAGGAACCTTTTATTTATGACCAAATAAAAAAGTCCCTCGTCTCCTGACATTTAGCAAATCGCCGCATGTCAGGGACGAGAGACTGGTTATACTCCCGTGGTGCCACCCTGTTTGAATAGCCCTACATGACAAAAGGCTATCCCACTTATTAGCCGTTAACGCCGGCACACGCCTGCCAGTTACTGGGGAAAGAGATTTCTTTCAGCCGTTCACTGCGGTCTTCAGGGATGTCATTCACCAAGCCGTTATACGAAAGCACTCTCAGCCACGGCGCTTTCTCTCTGGGTATCCGGTTCCTAGATACTTGTTCCCGTCATCAGATCATTTCTTATTCAATAAAAAAGCTTAATGTGAATCATAGCAAACCCGCCAACAGCCGTCAACAGGCGCTCAAATAAAACTTTTTTTATTAATAACAAGTATATCCATCGCTTACTTGCCAGATACCTGTCCAGCCGTTCTCGCGCCCGAATAGATTTCATCCAAATCACGGAGCTTGTTCTCAACCAGAACCTTGTACGTGTCATTGTACGTTTTCGGGTCCTTCGGATTCGGAAAGCGTGTCAGCTTTCCGCTTCCAGGAGCCATCAGCTTGGATACTGCACCACATCCGAGACCCAGGATGGTTTGTACCTCTTCCATGATCATGATGTTGTAGATGCTTTCCTGCCCTGGCTTGGCATATCCGACATTCTCCAGATTTCCCAAAATGTTTTTCTGACGATACAAATAGTACGGGTCATAGCCGTTCGCCGCTGTCCACTCGGAGGCCATCTCCATCATTTTGCTGATCTCATCCCGACTGGCGACCTTGTAGCGGTCTTTGTTTTGCGTCATTTCTGATGCTCTTTTGAAAGACAGCGTATGCACCGTCAGTGATGCGGGCATCAGCTTTTCTACCTCTTGGAGGCTGTGCGCCAGCTCGGCTACGCCTTCGTTTGGCAACCCGATAATCAGGTCCATATTAATATTAGTCAAGCCCATCTCCATAGCCAGATGGTATTTCTCAATCGTCTCTTCGACGGTGTGATGACGTCCGATTGCCTGGAGCGTCTCCTGCGTGAACGACTGTGGATTAATGCTGATCCGATCGACTTCCCACTGCTTCATCACATCAAGCTTTTCGCGTGTGATCGTGTCGGGTCTTCCCGCCTCAACCGTCAACTCACGCACATCTCCCATGTGTGGAAAAGAGCGATGCATCGTCTCAAACAGCTGGTTCATATCATCTGCGGTAATACTCGTTGGGGTTCCGCCACCGAAGTAAATGGACGTGATCCGTTGGTCATTCGCACGAAGCCACTCTCCCATCCGCTCCATCTCGTAATGGAGACCTTCGAGAAACGGATTAACCGAAGCCGTATGACTGCGAATCGCGTAAGCAGGAAACGTACAGTACGCACACTTCGTCGGACAGAATGGGATGCCAATATACACAGACAGTTCCCGATCAATTTGATACAAGTCAGGCACGACATAGAGCTGCTTGTCTACGATTTCTTGCAAAAGCTTTAGCTTGTATGGACGCAAAATCACATCCTGCTGCAATCTCTTGTGTGCTTCCTGTCTGTCTACACCAGCGGCGTTCAACTGATGCAGCAGTTTCGTCGGGCGTATCCCGGTCAAAATACCCCAGCCTTGCTCCATGCCCGTGTATTCTTCCAGCATCAATAACAGCGCATAGCAAAGAGCTTGCTTGGTCGTCTTTTTCATCGCTTTTTCATCACGTGCTACGTAGTCTCGCTCCACCTGATGGGAAATGCTTCGTTTGCCATCGTATAGCTCTCCTGAAGCTACGACTCCATTTTCATGCACGGTCAATGCCAGCTTGATTTTCAAATCAGCCTCACCTGTCCACTCGGGCACAAAAGTGAGCGCTGGATCTTCATAAAATAACGCGAGAATTAAGGAGAGTTCCCGCTCGAATGCGTGTCCCTCACATATGATCTGTATCATGGAGTTCACCTGCTTTTTTCAAAAATGCCACTCCTCATCATAGCCGACGAGAATTACTCGGGTCAACTAGACAAGTTGTGGCATCGTGTGCAAGGTGGCAAAAACGGTTATGTCCGTTTTTGCCGAGGATGTTGGATATCCCGCAAGCCTGGATGAAAATCTTGGGCCATTTCCGCATTTTGTAGTGACGTTTCTTTCTCCAAATCGTCTTGAAAATCAACAGACAAAAACTGCCGATTCAATCCTTGCGCGAATGTTTCCTTCTTTGATTGTCTCACGATGAATTCCTCCTGAAAGGCTGCGTGCACTAGCATCTAGTAAAATCTAGTATTGCCTTGCCTGCCAAAAAGCAATCAAGGAACCCATGCAGAACTTTGTCGTATTTTGCAGGAAAAAGCAGGAGAAATAGCGAAGTGATTATTTTGGTAAAAACATGCAAGATCGCAATGAATTCAAAAAGCTACGTATTTCGGAAAGGATGTCTATCGTGTTTGTTCGTCAAAAGATCCTGATGAGTCTCCTGACTGTCGTCTGTGCCATTTCCCTCCCCGTTTCTGCAGCCTGGGCCGCCGGTTCTGTTCAGGTCACCGTGGACAAGCTCAATGTCCGTTCAGGTCCCAGCCTCCAAGATGCTATTGTCTCTACACTGCCGAACAAAACTGTGCTGCCTGTCATCTCCACCAAAAATGACTGGATTCAAGTAAAGCTTCCGAACGGCCAAAGCGGTTGGGTAGCGAACTGGCTCGTCAGCACACAACAACAGAAACCAGCAACAGTATCTGCCAAGCA
Organism: Brevibacillus sp. BC25; assembly: GCF_000282075.1. Taxonomy (NCBI): domain Bacteria; kingdom Bacillati; phylum Bacillota; class Bacilli; order Caryophanales; family Paenibacillaceae; genus Brevibacillus; species Brevibacillus sp. BC25. The sequence continues at coordinate 17,660 of NZ_AKIX01000017.1, read as the reverse complement.
AGTGGAGAGCACCACAACGAATCTCAATGTTCGTTCTGGACCCGGTCAGACATATGCAGTCGTACAAACAATCAATCCAGGTACGCGCTACCCCATCGTGCAACAGAGTGGCGAATGGTTCCAAATTCAACTCAACGCAGGAACAAAAGGCTGGGTCGCAAACTGGCTTGTAAAAGAAGTAAGTGCGGGACAAGCAGTTTCTCCTCCCCCTACTGGTAGTACACCCCCGGCAACTAATCCTGCGGGCACAGGCTCAAAAACGAAGCCTCCTGCCGAACAAGGAGCCAGCCTAACCTTGGATTTCGCTCCGTACGTATACGCCACGCCAGATGCCAGTACACCTGCAATCGGTCAACTACATGCGGGCGAGAAAATCACGGTCATGAACAGACAAAACGGTTGGATTCAATTCCCTTACGATGGAGTTAATGCTTGGCTCTCCACCGATCAAACCAACCCGAACACAGGTCAACCGCCCCTGCCTGAAGATGGAAATGGAAACACGCAACCTCAGACTGGACAATCATCCTCTTCAAGTAAAACCGCCACAGTAAAAACGGACGGATTGAATCTGCGCAGTGAACCGAACACAAGCAGTACCATTCAAACTACATTTCCCGTCGGAAGCAAGCTGACTGTTTTGGAAAAACAAGGAGACTGGTACCGCATCAAAGCGGCGGACGGAAAAACTGGCTGGGTGGCAGGCCAGCACATTACGGTCGACCAACCAAGCATGCCTACTCCGAGTGGCCCATACGTGACGATCATGAATCCAGATACAAATGTTCGTTCTGGTCCGAGTACCGATCACGAAGTTATCAAACAGGTACAGCCTGGCGAGAAATACGGGATTGCCAATAAATCAGGCGAGTGGTTCCAAGTAAACTTCCCTGACGGCTCCACAGGCTACATTGCAGGTTGGCTTGTTTCTGCTAACGGTGCGTCAGCAGTGGTACGCAGTAATGATCTTGCCGGCAAAGTCATCGTCGTCGATGCTGGACATGGTGGCACAGATGGTGGTTCGACTGGCTCCAGCTTCTCTACTTTAGAGAAAACGGTCAATCTGCAAGTATCTCTGCTCCTGCGCAACAAGCTGGAAGCAGCAGGTGCCAAAGTCATCATGACACGGGCTGATGATCGTAAACTGACCCTGCAACAGCGCGTCGACATCGCGATTCAAAATCAGGCTAGTATTTTTGTCAGCGTCCATCATAATACGCATCCAAACTCTACAACGAATGGCTCGATTATTTTCTACTACAGCCAAGGTAACTCTAGCAAGCTCGCCTCCCTGGTTCAAACGGAACTGGTGAAGGCGACGAGCTACAAGGACATGAACTATCGATACGGAGACTATTTCGTTCTACGCGAAAACCCGGTGCCATCCATTTTGGCCGAAATCTCCTTCTTATCCAACTACAATGATGAGATTCGCGCACGTTCCGAGAAACAGCAGGATCTTGCAGCGGAAGGTCTGTTCAAAGGGATTGTCCAGTACTTTAATACACAAAGCAATCAGGGAGGCTGATCCCTCTCTTACAAAAACCCCCATCGAAAGAAGCTGGCTCAAGCTCTCTCGTATGGGGGTTTCTTTTATCGCGTACCCGCTCGCATCAAGGCAAGGCAAGCAGGAATTCCAAGAGGATTTGCGAATATCATAAGGCATCGAAAGGAGTGATGACGGATGAAAAACAATCACAATATCAGCAATCGCACGGTATGGACGCAGGTGATCACAAGTTAACCTTTGAAAATGGAGTGATTTTTATTAAAACGATGTTTGAGTACAATTGGATGGTTCGTGAAGAATGGCTGAAATGGTGCGAGGATGTCCCAATGGAAGAATTGCTTCGTGCGCGCATCGGGGGTGTCGGGGGTATTTTGCACACACTGTTCCATGTTATTGATGTAGAATGGAGCTGGATTCAAGTCATGCTGGGAAGGCCTGATTTCCAAGAAAGCTTCGACCTTCACAACCGGTTGGAAAAGGTTCGTGACCTGGAGGCGACTTTTCGCCCGGATGTGCTTCAATTTTTGCGCAATTGGGATGAAAGTATGGAAACAAGAGCCTTTCAGGATACGAAGCCAGACGGCAGCATCGCTACATACACATGGGGTGAAATTATGCGGCACATGATCGCTCATGAAATCCACCATGTCGGGCAGCTATCGATATGGGCACGAGAAATTGGGAAAAAGCCGATTTCCGCAAATCTGATCGGCAAAAATCTGATCCTCCCTGCAACCAATTTCATTCACTGACCCAATTTAGTACTGAAACGACAAAAACGATTGCATCCGGCAATCGTTTTTGTTTTTGTTTTTGTTTTTGTTTTTGTTTTCGCTATCTGTATTAATACGCCGGGCGTTTTTCCCACGGCTCGACCTGACCGACGATTATTTGCCGTTCAGATGTCTGTAGAGCGTCAATCACCCCAGCCGCAATTTCATCATTTGTCAGCCAGCGTGAATGCTCACCTGCACATGTAAACCCAAGGATGACCCGTCGATATATACAAACTTCTGATGTAGGTTCTATCGGTGGATTCCTCCAAGCACCGCTCCCACACACATGCAACAATTGCCAGCGCTGCTCAGGACCCGACAGTTCTTCCACGATCACAGAGAGTGCATGTGGTGCAGTCGAATGAATCCACGCGACAACCACATCCATCGGCCCTCTCTTCTCTACGAGCTCGGCCATAGCCTGACGCAGGCTGTCTGTCTGGTGGTAGTCTTGTGGCAGCAAATGAATCGACTCTGGATGAATTGAACCGTCTCTGACACTTCTTAATTTGACTGGATCACGGCCGAGCACGGTTACTTGATAACCTTGACGAGCCAGCCAGCGGGAGACCTCTGTAAGCATGCCACTCGCACCGATCACCAATGCTTCTTTGGTCATGTTTTCATCCCCCGATGGTTGTGTTTACGATTCCACAATCAGTGTGACAGGGCCATCATTTAACAGACGTACGTCCATCATTGCGCCAAAGCGCCCAGTTTCCACCTGGAGCCCTTTTTCACGCAGCTTGGCGTTAAACAGCTCGTACAGCGGTTCAGCCTGATCTGGTCGTGCGGCAGCCATGAAGTTCGGCCTTCTGCCCTTTTTGCAATCGCCATACAGCGTAAATTGTGATACGGACAAAATTTGACCACCTTTATCTAAAACAGAGAAGTTCATTTTGCCTTCCTCGTCTTCAAAAATACGCAAGTTCGCAATTTTGTCTGCGACAAATTCTACTTCTTTTTCTGTGTCTTCATGCGTAATTCCTACCAGCAGCATTAAGCCGTGATCAATTTGTCCGACGATCTCTCCTGCCACGGTAACACTCGCTTCTCTCGTTCTTTGTACGACAACCCTCACACTGACTCATCCTTCCTGTTAGCTAAACAAGAACACCCAATCCAAGAGGGATTAGGTGCTCAGTATCCGGCGAACCGAATAAATATCTTTGATGCGCTTGATGCGCTCTACTACTTTCAACAGATGATCCACATTGCTAATCGAGATGGTCATATGAATCGTTGCCACTCGATTTTTATCGGACTTGCCACTGACAGCCGCAATGTTCGTCTTTGTCTCTGCCACAACCTGCAATACATCGTTTAACAGTCCGCTCCGATCATTGCCCGTGATCTCGATCTCTACATGGAAATTATGTTTGAAATCGGTATCCCATTCGACATCAATCAGACGCTCTGTACATTCGTCTGTCAGTACGTTCGGACAGTCCAGTCGATGTACCGATACCCCACGACCTCTTGTAATGAAACCGATAATCTGGTCGCCTGGGACAGGTGTACAACAACGTGAAATACGGACGAGCAAATTATCCAAGCCACGGACTTTGACGCCAGACTCACTCTTGGCAGAATGATTTGCTGGATTCGGTTTGACCTCAGGAATGGTCGGGTTTTGTTCTTCGCGCTCTCGACGGAGTTTGTCTAGAAGACGAGTCGCAATTTGCGAAGCCGTAATACCGCCATAGCCGACTGCGGCAAACATGTCTTCTGCCCCTTGGAAATTAAACCGGGCTGCCGCTTCCTTCAGGTTCGTTTCCGTCATCGCTTCTTTAATATCAAAGCTGCGCGACTTGATCTCCGCTTCCACCATCTGCTGACCTTTGGCGACGTTCTCTTCCCGCTTCTCTTTTTTAAACCACTGTTTAATTTTATTGCGAGCATGCGCGGATTTGGCCATCTTAAGCCAGTCCTGACTAGGCCCGTACGAATGCTTAGAGGTCAGGATTTCGACGATATCGCCTGTTTTCATCGCATAGTCGAGCGGTACGATCTTGCCGTTTACTTTGGCGCCAATTGTTCTGTTTCCTACCGCAGAGTGAATCCGATAGGAGAAGTCCAGCGGTACAGAGCCTTTTGGCAGCTCGACTACATCGCCTTTTGGCGTGAAGACGAAAACCGTATCGGAGAAAAGATCCTGCTTGAGACTCTCCATGAACTCTTGCGCGTTCGGGGCTTCTTCCGATCCACCTTCAATAATCTCCCGCAGACTACCCAGCTTCTCTGCAAACGAGCCTTGCACGATGCTTTTGCCTTCCTTGTACGCCCAGTGAGCCGCGATCCCGATCTCAGCTGTCTGATGCATATCCCACGTGCGGATTTGCACTTCCAATGGCTCACCTTTTGGCCCAATCACTGTGGTATGAAGAGATTGGTACATGTTTGTCTTTGGCATGGCAATGTAATCTTTGAATCTACCAGGCATCGGCTTCCACAGGGTGTGCACGATACCGAGAACCGCATAACAGTCGCGGATGTCATTCACGATGATTCGCAACGCAAGCAGGTCATAAATCTCGTTGAACTGCTTGTTTTGTCTCGTCATCTTTTTAAAGATGCTGTAGATATGTTTCGGACGTCCCGAAATTTCTGCCTCGATGTTTAATTCGCCCAGCTTTTCTCTTATCGTATCCGATGCTTCATTCAAGTAGGCTTCGCGCTCCACCCGTTTCTTTTGCATCAAATTCACAATCCGATAATACTGTTGCGGATTCAAATACCGAAGCGCTGTATCTTCCAATTCCCATTTGACGGAAGCGATCCCCAAGCGATGGGCAAGTGGCGCAAAGATTTCCAGTGTTTCATCGGAAATCTCACGTTGCTTCTCCTCGGACATGTGCCGAAGTGTCCTCATGTTGTGCAGACGGTCTGCCAGCTTGATCATGATGACTCGGATGTCCTGTGCCATGGCAACCAGCATCTTGCGGTGGTTTTCGGCGAGCTGCTCTTCCTTGGACTTGTATTTAATTTTTTCCAGCTTGGTCACTCCATCTACCAGGAGAGCTACATCCGGTCCGAACTGCTCACGGAGATGATCAAGCGTAATCTCGGTATCCTCCACGACATCATGCAAAAATCCAGCCGCAATCGTAACGGCATCCATGTGCAGGTTTGCGAGAATACCCGCCACAGCGATTGGGTGCATAATGTAAGGAACGCCTGATTTGCGTATTTGCCCTTCATGCGCTTTTTCGGCAAGCTGATAGGCACGTGTAATCAGGTCCATGTCCGATTGTGATAAATAGGTGCTTGCTTTTTTTACTATCTCATCAATGCCGGTAATCATAGTTCCCTTCCCTTATCCTCTCAGTAAAATAACCTCGTTCGAGGCCTTCTCACGGAGGAGCGACCGCATTATAGCGGAAAGTTTCACCGAAGTATTGCCGGAAGCAGACGCTGAGGCACTTCGTGATGCGCTCCGGAAAGTTTAAGCCTGGACGCATTTCGCACTGTGAAGCACTTGAACTTTCCTATACGTCTAGAAAACTTGGGCTTTGCCAAGCCTTTTGGCGCAGGCGAAGGCTTACTTGCACGTATCATGTCTGTCTATTTCATACTATTATCTTGTATGTGGTTCGTCTTGTAAAGCTGAATTCCCCTGTAAAGTATGTGCAGCCCCAGAAAAAAGAAAAAAACGGGCATTTCACCCGTTTTTCCTTGTTGCATCAATTAATATTGAACGAGCGATTTGATAGGAATTTCACCTATTTTGCTACGTCCATCCAAGTAGGACAGCTCGATAAAGAAGGCAGCTCCCACTACTTTGCCTCCAAGTTGCTCAATCAAATTGATTGTTGTCTCAATGGTTCCACCTGTCGCCAGCAAATCGTCTGCAATCAGAACACGCTGACCTGGTTGGATAGCATCTACGTGTACAGCTAGTGCATCTTTTCCATACTCCAGGTCGTAATCGGCCTTGATGGATTCATATGGCAGCTTGCCAGACTTGCGGATCGGTACAAAGCCAATTCCCATTTCGTACGACAATGGAGCACCTACTACGAATCCACGTGCTTCTGGGCCCGCAATCACGTCTGCTTCAACTTCACGAGCGAAGACAGCCAAGTCTTGAATCGCTGCTTTGTAAGCAGGGCCATCCTTCAACAGAGTAGTGATGTCCTTGAAACGAATACCTGGCTGTGGAAAATCTGGGATAACACGAATGTATTGTTTAAAATCCATGAAAAATTCCTCCTAAACGGTGGTTGGTTCCACCAATTGATGAAGCGATTGAATCATTGCATCAGAAGAAGAAAGTAATAAATCCGTAGCTAGCTGTGCCTCTTCCTTCCAATTCGCGTAGAGCATTGAGCTCTCGAGCGGCCTTTTCGCAGTGTTGGCCAAGAGCGTGTACTGCTCCGCCTCCTCTACTAAAAACTCCAGCTCCATAAAGATGGCAATCATGCCGTCCAATAGATTTCTTTTCCATTGCAGCTTTCTAGCCAATGCATCCATATGGATTTTTTTAACTGTTGGCACTTGGACGAAAAACTGGTACAACTGTTTAAAATGCTCCCGGCCCGGACAGGAAAGCCGCTCCATTCCTAAATCCGGATCACCAAACAAACAGTATATGCGCTCCGCTTGTTTGAGCAAGACACGAACCACTTCCAATTCGGAACGATGCTTCGGCAAATCATACAAAATCACGTTGGAAGAGGCTGTGATGTTCGTCCCCTCTCGACCAACCACGAACAAGGAATTCACCTGATCGCTTGTCGTTTTCGCTGCCAGTGGCTCATAGCTTTCCTCGCGAAACAGGATGGTCACCGAATTTGACTCCGCCATCACTTGCTGCCATTTCTCTATCTTGTCACGACTGCCTCGCCAGTCAAACACTTGCTGGTGTCCAACAGACAAATCACGGATCGTCAGCTGAGGCTTTCGATTTCCGTTCCATTCGTTTACAGACAATTCTCCTAATACGTGAAAACGTGCCTTGGGCGTTACTCTCTTTGTTACATGTGCCCAGTTGAAGCCAATTGCATCCAAAGAGGTAGCCGCTTTGTTCAATGTACACTTCAAATGATTGTCATCGCGCCCAATGGTGCGCATCCCTTGCGTTTCTACTTCTTCTAACAAAACGAGCGGTGTTGGATTCCCCATTCCATATGGGGCGAGCTGTTCGAGTTGCTCCGCCGCGGTCAAGCTGATCTCTTCCATGCTCATCGCAACGTCCACTTTGGTCATCGGCGTGAAGTCTTCAGCAGACAACCACTCTCCAGCGAGCTCGTTTAATTTTTGGCGTAATAAGTCGAGATTTTCTACAGGCAAGGTCATCCCTGCTGCCATTGTATGACCACCATAGTGCGGTAGCCATTCTTTGCAAGCAGTCAGACCTTCATACATATCAAAACCTGCAATGCTTCTTGCCGAACCTTTTGCCGTTCCTTTTTCTGGATCAATGCCAAGCACAATCGTTGGACGGTAAAAAAGTTCGACCAAACGGGAAGCTACGATCCCTACCACGCCTACGTTCCAGCCTTCTTTAGCCAGAACGAGAACATTGTTCTGGTCAGGCGGATACAGCTCATTGACCATCTGTACAGCTTCCTCAGTCATCGCTGCGACAATTTCCTGACGTTCGCGGTTTAAGTCGTCCAGCGCCTGGGCACATTTCTCTGCTTCGTCCATATCCGAAGTCGTCAGCAATTTCACAGCGGATTCAGCCGTCTCCAGCCTTCCACTCGCATTCAGACGCGGTCCTAGCGCAAAGCCTACATGTCCCGCCGACAGCTCGGTATCGGCCAACCCACAAACTCGGATTAAGGCTTGCAGACCAAGGTTCCTTGTATGATTTAAGCGCTTTAATCCTGCTCGAGCAAGAATGCGATTTTCATCTACCAACGGCACCAGATCCGCTATCGTCCCCAATGCAGCCAAATCAGCCAAATGCAGTGGCGGTTCTTTCAGCAAGGCATGCCCCACTTTAAAGGCGACCCCCACTCCCGCCAACATATCAAACGGGTACGAACAGCCGGGCTTCTTGGGGTTAATCACAGCAAATGCCTCCGGGATGATTGCCGGAGGTTCGTGATGGTCGGTTACAATGACGTCAAGACCTAACTGGTTCGCGTACGCTACCTGCTCCACTGCACTGATCCCTGTATCGACAGTGATGATCAGCTTATAGCCACTATGATGCAGATGCGCCAATGCGTCTTTATGTAACCCATACCCTTCTGTAAAACGGTTGGGAATGTAGTAGTCAAAAACAGCGCCGAGTTGGCGCAGTAGATGTACCATTAGCGATGTGGAGCTAACCCCATCGGCGTCGTAATCGCCGTATATGCAAATCGGTTCTTGCCTTTGAATGGCTTGTTGAATGCGATGCACGCTTTGTTCCATTCCATCCAGCAAGAAAGGGTCATGAAACAATTCTGGACCGGCTTGCAAAAAATCACGAGCCTTTTGTGATGTGTCAATGCCACGTATCACCAGAAGCTTGGATACGAGCGGAGTAAGCTGGCATTCTGCGGCAATAGTAGCAGCAAGCTGCTCATCATAGGTGGCCAGTTTCCAGCGTGTTTTCGCTTTCAGCATGGGCGTTCCTCCAATCCTCATTCATTATAGAGGATGGAGCACAAGCCTGACAATAGTGAGGCTTGCTCCGGTAAAAAAAGGAGAAAACCGCGGGAATATCCCCGCGGCTTTCGGATTAGCTTTCGTTTGGAGCTGTTGAAAAGCGCTTCTTGTTCAGTTCTCTCTTTTTCAAAGAGACCCATATTTGCGCAGCGATAAAGATCGAAGAGTAGGAACCACTGAGCAATCCGAAAATCAGTACGAGGGAGAAGTTGCGAATCCCTTCGCTTCCCAAGAACACAATCGCAACGGCTGTAGCCAAAACGGTTACCACGGTAAAGACAGAGCGGCGCATTGTCTGCCACAAGCTCACGTTTACCAGGTGTTCCAGGTCTTCAATTGTCTTGGTCTTCATCACGCGTTCATTTTCACGGATACGGTCAAAAATAACAATCGTATCGTTCAACGAGTAACCAACGATCGTCAAGATCGCTGCGATAAAGGTCAAGTCAACCTCGAGTCGAAACACGGAAAACAACGCGATCGGGATAAATACGTCATGCAAGAGCGCAATCGCACATGCGACCCCGATCAAGAACTGGAAGCGGAACGCTACGTAGATGGCAATCCCAAGTGCAGCGAACAAAATTGCAAAACCCGCATTGCGCACCAATTCTTGTGCAATAATCGGATCAACTGTAGACTCTTGCTTGGTTACCTGATCACCATACTTGGCTATCAATGCCTGTTCAATCTCCGTCAGCTTTTCCGGTGGAATGGTTTCTTCAAAGCGTGTAAAAGCCTGTTTTTCCCCATATGCTGTCACATCTGAAAAAGATGTCTCCGGTAGCTTTTCCCGGACGATCGCATCAATATCAGTCGTCGAGAAGTCTTTCCCGATATACATATCAAGACGTGTACCTGCTTTAAAATCAACCCCGAGATTCAACCCAAGAGTGAACATGGACAGCAGGCCCAACGCAAGAATAATCCATGAAATCACAAAAAATTTCTTACGGTTTTTTACAATGTTGTACTTATCAGCGTACTCTAGTGCTCTATAACTCACCAATTTCACTCTCCTTTACCCCGAACCAAGACGGCTTCTTGAATAGGTTCGTACGGATCAACAAGCCGAGGAGGAAGCGAGAGGCAAAAACGTTTGTAAAAATACTTACGATCGTTGTCAGCATCGAGATAATCGCAAAGCCTTGGATAGAGCTAGTCCCGAAGAAATACAATACCACAGCTGCGATCAAAGCCGTAACCTGTGCATCCAAAATGGTGACCAAGGAACGTCGTTCACCTGCACGGAATGCAGATAGAATTGTCTTACCGGAACGGATCTCTTCCTGAATACGTTCGTAGGTAATAATATTCGCGTCCACGGCCATCCCGATTCCCAAAATGAAACCAGCAATCCCTGGCAATGTGAGCGTCGCATCCATCCAATCCAAGAAGAGCAGGGAGAGATAGATGAAAGCTGCCAATGTAATATTCGCGACCAGACCTGGCAAACGATAAACCACCAGCATGAACAGGAAGATAAAGGCTCCACCGATATATCCTGCATACAAGGTTTTTTCCAAGGACATCGCACCAAGTGTAGCCCCTACAGATGTTACCTGTTTCTCAATCAGTTTGGCCGGCATTGCACCGGAGTTAAGTAAGTCAGCCAACTCTTGCGCCGATTCTTGTGTGTAGTTACCGGTAATTTGTGCACTACCACCGGAAATGACAGACTGAATCGTCGGGTTGGTCTGCATTGTATCATCTAGGAAGATTCCCATTGGCTTACCAAGATTTGCACGAGTCACATCTTCTAGAAGTTTCGGTTCTTTAAATTTGACGGTAACCAACGGTCTTTTCAGTTCGTCGTAACCGACTGCTGCTCCCCCCGGAGCCAAATCGCTACCTTTCATCATCGTCTTGCCTTCTACGTCACGGAACGTAAGTACGGCTGGCTTGCCGATCAACTCGCGAAGCTTTTCCTGATCAGCATCATGGGAGGCAATCCTCACACGGATTCGGTCCGGCAGCTCGACGTTTACCTCTGGTTCGGTAACGCCACCGATATTCACCCGTTTTTCAACCATTTGCGCTGTTGCAGCCAATAATGTTGTATCGACCTTTTGTCCTTCATTCAGGGGCTCTACCTGATACAAAATCTCAAAGCCGCCCTTTAGATCCAATCCTAGTGTGATATTGCTTGCTACTTGTCCAGTCGTGGTAAACAAACCGCCCAACAAGCCCACCACAACTAGGAACAATACAAGTCTGCTCCATTTAATCATGTAATACCCCTCTTTCCTAGCCGTGCCTCGTCGTCGACACGAAAACCAATATGCCCATTATAGCGAAGGAAGAAAAAACGTGTCAATTAATGCTGGAAAAGCGAACCATGGTAACCAACCCCTTATCTGCATCGCACATTTTTACCTATACGATTTAGATAAGAAGAAGTTTCACTAAGAATTTTTGTACATTTGAATCATGAGGTAATTCATATACTTGTTAGTCTTTAAGGACAAAATGTCGTTGACAAGCTGGTGGATCGGTGGCATTTCTTTATAGCCGTTCGTGACGCATTCCCATATGTCTTCAGCGGCCACATTGTCATACCCCAAGAGAGCAAATTCCTCTGCCTTACTTACACAAAGACTTGCGACTTGCCCATACCATTCCTGTTTTTGCGCTTGGTCCATCCCAATTTCCCCCTCAAAGTAGTCATGCCGACCGCGGCACGTCCATATTCTTTACTGAGTGAATTTATCCTTGCAAAGGAGCCTTCCATGAAACAATCCTTCTTTTACGGAACGGTCATCCTCATTATTGCTGGTGGCATCACCAAAGTGTTTGGCTTTGCTCACAGGATCGTGTTGTCGCGCATTATCGGAGCGGAAGGAATGGGGCTTTATCAGATGGTTGTGCCCCTTTTATACTTTCTGATTACTGTGACGACATTCGGACTTCCGGTTGCCATTGCAAAGCAAGTGGCAGAGACGGAAGCGGCTAATAATCCCCGGCTGACTCGCCGATTTCTGTTACTAGCCTTGTCGGTCGCCGGCGGGATCAGCCTCTTCATCTGTGTCCTGCTCCTCTTGTTCTCTCAATGGATTGCTGGAATGCTATTCGCGGACCCTCGTGCACACATTGTTTTGCTTGCCGCCATTCCGGTCATCCCGATTTCCGGCATTTCTCTTGTCCTTCGTGGATACTTCCAGGGCAAGCAAAACATGATCCCTACTGCCGTCTCTCAACTTGTGGAGCAAGTCGTCCGAATGGCACTGGTCGTTGTCATGACGATGTCGTTTCTTTCAGCAGGCATTGAGTACGCCACAGCAGGGGCTGTCGCCAGCATTATTTTTGGAGAAGCAGCCGGACTCTTGTACATTCTCTGGCAATATCGCAAAGGCAGCAAAAAAGCAGCAGCTCAGCTTCTGGATAAGCCCCTTCTCATGACGGTTTCAGCAAGCAAAAAGAGCTTGTCGCAACTCATCCATGTCGCACTCCCTGTCACGCTAAGCCGCATCATCGGCTCCATCGCTTACGTGCTAGAGCCGATGCTCGTACCGTACGCGCTCGTCATTGCAGGCTTTACCACCTCGACTGCTACTGGTTTGTACGGACAGTTTGCCGGGATGGCCGTTCCTTTGCTACTTTTCCCCACTTTTTTAACGTATTCCTTGTCCGTTTCCCTCGTTCCTGCCGTGGCGGAAGCGGCCTATCAAAAAAATGCTCCACTCGTGCATCGCCGCATTTATCAAGCCATGCGGATTACACTCGTCATCGGAGCACCTTGTACCGTCTTGCTCACCATTTTTGCAGAACCTTTATGTGTCCTGCTATACGGCAATGAGTATCGGGAGGTTGGCGTGCTGCTAAAAGAGCTGGCACCGTTCTCCGTCTTCCTGTTTTTCCAAGCACCGCTTGCAGCCGCCTTGCAAGGCCTCGATTACGCACAGGTCGTCTTTCGAAATACGCTGATCAGTGCCATCATCAAAACTGTCGCCATGTTTTTTTTCACGGCACATCCAGCATTCGGCATTCACGGCGCTGTCATTGCTCTTAATATCGGCATTACACTTGGAACATTATTGCATTTTGCCAGCCTGATCAAAAAAATTGGTTTTACGGTCGACCTTCAGGAATTCGGCAAAATCGCGATCGCCATGCTACTCATGGGTTATTCCGGTTCCTACATTGCCAAGCATTGGTTTATAGACGTATCGATTGGACAGCTATTGACCGCAAGCACCTTCATTAGCACCTTGCTGTACTTTGTCCTGCTCGTCGCCATGCGCGTCTTGGGCAAGCAAGACGTGCGTCGCATTCCGTGGATCGGCGAACAACTCGCCGTGTTCTTCCCTCGCCGCTAGCGCTTATTGCAGCGGCTTGTCTTTTTTGTCCAAATACATGATGCCACGTTCGTCAATGCTGCAAAAAGAAACCTCTCGAATGTCTTTGATTCCGTATTTGCGGATTTCTCGTTTCAGCCAAAGCTGGTTTTGTCCGATCTTGTTCAGTGCTTCCGTTCTCACCTTGCCATCGAGAATCAGTGGGATGGGCAGACCTTTGTACGAGACAGGACCGACTTGTGGCTTCATCATCAACGATAAATCTTCCCTCGTAACCTTATCTTTTTGCTCCTTTAAAAACACACTCATCTGTCCGGTTGGCTCCAACAACGCAAATTCCACATCGGCAATGTTTTTTACATCTTTTTGCCGCAGATGTACCATCAAATCATCCATGTTCAAGCGATTGCGACGCATCGCCTGCTCCCTGATTTGCCCATTTTCTATAATCAAATCGGCAGAGCCGTCCACTGTATCGCGGAATTTCTTGCTCTTTAATGACAGATAAGCGAAGGCGACTTCCAATAAGGCAATCAACAGCATCGGCAAATAAAACCGAAGAGCAGGCTTATCGACATCCTCAATCGCCAGTGCAGCCATTTCTGCAAGCATGATCGAAATGACTACATCAAAAACGGACAGCTTTCCCAATTCCCGCTTTCCCATCAACCGCACTAAGATCAGGAGGAAAAAATACGAGAAAAGGGTGCGAAGTAACACCATTGTAAGATTATCCACTTTCGCTGCCCCCCAAAGAACATTTGTTACTAGTGTTCAACAGGGGGCAGGGAAAGTATTAGCACCAATTACAGCCACTTTCGCTTGCGGAAAATGTGAAGCATGGCAAACGTCATGGCTAGCATAATCACGAGTGCCACGATCAGCATATACGGTTCGGCCTCTTCACCCAGCCATGCAAAAGTATTCATCCCGAATAGTCCGGTGATAAATGTCAACGGAAGGATGATCGTAGAGATGATCGTAAGAACCCGCATGGTCTCCGTTGTTTTGGCGCTAATGATGGTGTAATACGTATCCAACGCACCGTTAACCAGATCACGGAAGGTTTCCGTTGAATCGGAAATCCGCTCTAAGTGGTCTGTTAGGTCGGTGTAGAACGGAACGTTTTCCTCGGAAATATCGAAGGAGTAACGGCCGTTGACGTTCGCGAAAATTCTTTTTTGCGGCATGATCACACGCCTGATTAAAATAATTGTTCGCTTCAACGCCAGGAACTCTTCGGTAATTTCCTCCATTTGATGTTCATAAATCTCGTCCTCCAGCTCGTCAATCCGCACACTAATCCGATCAATAATGGGAAAATATTCATCGGTAATCCCGTCTACAATGGCATACAGCAAATAGTCAGGACCTCTGTTCAAGTAAGAAATGTTGCGGTGACACATGGCAGCGATCCGACCGATGGTATTCATCGGGGACTTGTGGATCGTCACGATGTAGTTAGGGCCGAGAAAAACGTTCAGTTCTACCGTTGTGATCTCGTCATCGCTTTCTTCATTGTAACGCAGGGCGTGAAAAACGAAGAAATAGTAGTCATCGTACTTGTCTACCTTGGCACGTGGACTGACGTGCAGGCAGTCCTCAATTGCCAGCGGGTGAAAGTCGAAAATCTTGGCAATATAGGGCAGTTCATTGTTTCCCACATCATACAGATCGATCCAGAGTAGATCCTCTGGTGATTTCAGCCATTGATCCTTCGTTGCCAGATCAACGTCGTGAAACATCTTCTGTTCAGAGTGGTTATAAAAGTACGTTTTGATCAATCTTCCTCACCCCCGTCTCGTTCCCCATCCATCATACGAAAATTCCTATCAATGTTCAACGCGAAGATGAATACGTGAGCCAAGCCTCTCATATAGATGTACAAACACTTCCAATAAGGGGGTACATACCGTGCGAAGTGCATCCACCTCTGTACTGACAGGTCTATTGTATACGACATGTCTTGTTTTAATTGGAGCGTTGCTCGCGACCTTGCTCCTTAGCTTCACCTCGATACGGGAAGGCACGCTGCCCTACTTTACGTACGTGATCAATGCCATCGCCCTCTTGATCGGGGGATTCGTTACCGGACGTCGTTGCGGCGGCAGGGGCTGGTACTACGGCGGACTTACCGGACTCACTTACTTCCTTTTCATCCTCTTGATCGGCTTCCTCGGCTTTGACGCTCCGATGCAATTGGGGACCTTCCTGTTCTTGTTCGGTGCTTTTGGAGTGGCTGCGTTAGGTGGGATTCTCGGCGTGAATTCGGCCAATTCCAACAACAAACATAAAGGCGGTAAACCTAAAGTTATCAAGCCTCGCCGCTAAAACAAGACAGAAAAAAGCAGGTGGATCACCCACCTGCTTTTCGCATGTATTATTTGGATTCTTCTTTTGCTTCTTCGCTCTTTGCAGGTTCACTCTTTGCTGGTTCACTCTTTGCAGGTTCGTTGCTGGAAGAAACTACGCTGTTGATCGCACCTCGATCGAACGTAACGTTTACGTTATGAGCAATACGCAAAGTGATAGTATCATCAGATAGGTCTTGGATCGTTCCATGCACTCCACCGATTGTTACGATCTTGTCGCCTTTTTTCAGAGCACCAAGCATAGCGTTGCGTTGTTTTGCCTTCTTTTGTTGCGGACGAATCAGCAAGAAGTAAAAAATCGCAAACATGATGATAATCGGTAAAAACTGAGTCAAGCCATCCATGAAAAAAATCCCCCTCGATTAAAAAGATCTATCTTCACCCAATCCATATTGAGCGAAAAACTGGTCGCGGAAATCTTGCAAGCGGTCTTCGGCAATCGCCTGACGCACCTGTTCCATTAACTTCACCAAGAAGTGCAGGTTATGGTAGGTAGTTAATCGGATACCAAAAGTTTCCTCCGACTTGACCAGATGTCGGATGTAAGCACGTGTGTAATTTTTGCAGGTGTAGCAATCGCAATTTGGATCAAGCGGGGTAAAGTCACGCGCGTATTTTGCATTGCGGATGACCAGTCTTCCCTGGCTTGTCATGCATGTCCCATTGCGGGCAATTCTTGTCGGCAACACACAATCAAACATGTCGATGCCGCGAATCGCTCCATCGATAAGAGCATCTGGTGAACCAACCCCCATCAAATAGCGGGCTTTGCTTGTCGGAAGCAATGGAACGGTATGCTCCAGCACTTCATACATCAAAGGAAACGGTTCTCCCACGCTCAAACCGCCGATCGCGTAACCTGGGAAATCCATGGAAACGAGATCGCGTGCACTTTGTGCGCGCAAATCGTTGAACATACCACCCTGAACGATTCCAAACAACGCTTGTTCGTTTGGACGAGTATGCGCCTTCAGGCAACGCTCTGCCCAGCGGGTTGTTCTCTCCATTGATTTTTTTACGTAATCGTACTCCGCAGGATAAGGAGCACATTCATCAAATGCCATGAAAATATCGGCACCCAACGCGTTTTGAATCTGTGTAGCCTCCTCAGGACCAATAAACAGCTTTTCGCCGTTTAGGTGGGAACGGAAGGATACTCCTTCCTCCGTAATCTTACGAAGGTTACTAAGGCTAAATACTTGAAAACCGCCGGAATCAGTCAGAATGGCACGGTCCCAATTCATAAAGCCGTGCAGTCCGCCTGCCTCGCGAACAATTTCATGCCCTGGACGTAGAAACAAATGGTACGTATTACTGAGGATGATGCCCGCGCCAAGCGCTTTTAACTCCTCGGGGCTCATCGTCTTTACTGTCGCTTGTGTACCGACAGGCATAAAGACAGGGGTGTCAATCGTCCCATGAGGGGTATGTAACTTACCGAGACGTGCACCAGTTTGTTTGCATGTTTTGATTAACTCGTAGCGTACAGCCAAATCTTTGCACTCCTCAAGCTCTGTATGTAAGTCTTACCTATTATAGAAAAACTTCTGGATGAAGTAAACCCACCTGACTAATAAGTATACACTTATACAGGTGGGTTGTTCACATTTTTATAAAATTAACATCGCATCGCCAAAACTGAAGAAGCGATACTCCTCTTCCACAGCCGTTTTGTAGGCGCGCATCACATTCTCTTTTCCAGCCAAAGCACTCACGAGCATGACGAGCGTAGACTTCGGCAAGTGGAAGTTTGTCAGGAGCCCGTCCAGGATGGAAAACGTGTAGCCCGGATAAATGAAAATATCCGTCCAACCAGAGGTTGCGACCAGCTTTCCTCCATTCGCGCGCCCTACTGTCTCCAATGTGCGGCATGATGTCGTCCCGACAGCGATTACTCTTCTACCTTCTGCTTTTGCCTGGTTCACCAGCTCTACTGTTTCCTCGGGAATCTCATAGTACTCCGCGTGCATGACATGCTCTTCCACGGAATCCGCTGATACAGGTCGAAAAGTCCCAAGTCCCACATGTAGGGTCACGTAAGCCAGCTGTACACCTTTGGCAGCGATTTGCTCCAAGTACGGCTTCGTGAAATGGAGACCGGCTG
>NZ_AKIX01000016.1:0-164771 GCF_000282075.1 Brevibacillus sp. BC25 | reverse complement strand
CCAGCCATTGTAGCCGATCGGCTGGTCAAACTGCGAGATTTGGTACGCTTTTGGCGAGTCTGGATAAAAGTAGTTCTTGCGGTCGAACTTGGTTTCGCGGGAAATCTCGCAGTTGAGGGCGAGTGCCGCTTTCATCGCGAATTCTACCGCTTGCTTGTTCGTTACAGGCAGTACACCTGGATGTCCCAAGCAGATCGGGCATGTATGTGTATTCGGCGGTGCACCAAATTCAGTCGGGCAGCCGCAAAAGATTTTACTGTTGGTCGATAGCTCGGCGTGAACCTCCAAGCCGATGACGGTTTCGTACTTGCTCATGCTCTTACCCCCTCACCCATTCCGGTTTGCGACCGTAGAAGCCTGCGGTTTGCTCATACGCATGGGCTACGCGCAATACGGTAGATTCGTCAAATGCACGACCTACGATCTGCAAACCGATCGGCAGACCGTTTTTGGAGAATCCGCACGGCACGCTGATTGCTGGCAGTCCAGCCAGGTTTACAGGAACGGTACAAATATCTTCCAGATACATTTTCACCGGATCATCTACGTTTTCGCCTACTTTGAAAGCCGTAGAAGGCGTCGTTGGGTGCAGGATGACATCGTAGTCAGCAAAAATGCTGTTGAAGTCCTGAATGATCAGGGTACGTACCTGCTGCGCCTTTTTGTAGTAAGCATCGTAATAACCAGACGAGAGCGCGTAGGTTCCGAGCATGATGCGGCGCTTCACTTCTGGGCCAAAGCCTTGACTACGGGATTCCTTGTACAGCTCGATCAGGTTTGCTGCATTGTCTGCACGCACACCATAACGTACGCCGTCAAAACGAGCCAGGTTGGAAGAAGCCTCAGACGAAGACAAGAGATAGTAAGCTGGCACTGCATATTCCGTGTGCGGCATGGAAACCTCGCTCCATGTAGCACCCATGCTCTCCAACTGTTTCAATGCTGCCAGAACAGCATCGCGAACCTCAGGGTCAATCCCTTCTCCGATCAACTCTTTCGGTACCCCGATACGCAGTCCTTTTACATCTCCAGTCAATGCGGACAAGTAATCCGGTACGTCCACATTGGCAGAGGTAGAGTCGAATTCATCATGTCCCGCAATCGCTTGCAGCACATAAGCGGAATCCTCAACGTTTTTCGTCACAGGTCCGATTTGATCCAGCGAGGACGCGAACGCAACCAGCCCGAAACGGGATACGCGTCCATATGTAGGCTTCAAGCCGACAACGCCACAAAAAGCAGCAGGTTGACGGATCGAGCCACCTGTATCAGAGCCAAGTGTGAAGTAAAAATGACGGGCAGCCATTGCCGCTGCAGAGCCACCGGAAGAGCCTCCCGGAACGTAGTCGGTGTTCCACGGGTTTTTCGCTGGGAAAAAGCCGGAATTTTCGTTGGAGCCGCCCATCGCAAACTCGTCCATGTTCAGCTTCGCAACGATGACCGCATCGGCATCCTTCACCTTTTTGGAAACAGTCCCGTCATGGACAGGATCGTAGTTCACCAAAAATTTGCTCGCGCAAGTCGTGCGAACGTCTTTTGTAACCAGGTTGTCCTTCAATCCGGCAGGCAAGCCGTAGAGAAGACCCAGCTCCTCATTTCCCTTGACCAGACGCTCGTCCAATTGACGGGCATGAGCCAAGGCTCCCTCTTCATCTACATGCAGGACGGATTTGATTTCTCCGTCATGCTCCTTGATGCTAGCGATGGAAGCCTGCACCAGATCCGTTACCGAAATCTCTTTTGCGCGCAGGGCGCTATGTATCTCAGACAATCGCTTGTCAAACAGCGACACAGTGGGTTCCTCCCTTCTCGTTATCCAGTAGGTTATTCGAATACAGCCGGTACTTTAAACTGTCCGTCTTCGTGATCCGGTGCGTTTTTCAGCACGTCCTCACGCGGCAGGGACGGTCTGTTTACGTCTTCGCGCATCACGTTTTTCACGTCTGTAGCGTGGCTGGTTGGCTCAATATTGGACGTATCGAGCTCATTCAGCTTGGCTGCAAAATCAAGAATCGCATTCAGGTCTTTCGTATATCGCTCCGCTTCTTCCTCAGTGAGTTGCAAGCGGGCCAAATTAGCTACGTGTTCTACTTCTTTGCGAGTAATGGCACTCATTCTTTCCACCTCCGAATCGTATCACATAACTTTGATCTTACTTGAAAAGAGCAGGTTCAGTCAATTTTCACAGGGATTTCGACAGAGAAAACAAATAATGTTTTCGACCAAAAAAAGTTGATCGATTATTAAACAATTAAAAACTTCGTCCGGCTGTTGTGGTGGGGAGAAAACAGGAGAAAACGCTCAGCTTCTAGGTCCACCCGCTGGGGGATTGACTGCCCGTCTCCATGAAAAAAAGCGAAACCCGCGTCCAAAGTCGTCCATTCTGGGAGCGTCTCAGAGGTGGACGCTAAGGGCTTGTTTCTCTTTTTTTCATTGCGCCTCGGGCGGTGTCCCTAAGATCTTCGCTGTTTTCTCCTGTTTCCTCTACGAGCTTTCCGTGTGATTCGATTTTTTAATGCTTTATAAAGATGAAAGAATGTGAGAAGTTACGCCAGAGAAGAATATTTCCAGACGTAGCGACTTGTGGAGTCCGACCCAGCAGAGAAGGGATTTGCGGGCAAAAGAAACGCAACCGTGCCCATACAACGTAGCGGCTACCACTTTTGCGTTTCCCCACGAATTCCTTCGGAGCGGACAGTCCCAACCCTCAGCGGGACGGAGCACTGAGCCTAGACTGGAAATATTCTTCTCCCCACCGCAGCTGCATTTTTAGAGACCTTAAGTTGTTGCTGTAGTGCTGGGGAGGAAACAGGAGAAAACGCTCAGCTTCTTGTCCCACCCGCTGAGGGATTCACTGTACGACTCCATGCAAAAAGCGAAACCGCGTCCAAAGTGGTCCATTCAGGATGTGTTTCAGAGGTGGACGCTTAAGAGCGTGTTTCGCTTTTCGCATCCCGTCTCGGTCGGTGTACCAAAGATCTTCGCTGTTTTCTCCTGTTTCCTCTACGAGCTTTCCGTGTTTACCGATCTTTTAACGACTTAAAAGATTGAAGAATGTAAGAAGTTACGCTAGAGATGAATATTTCCAGACGTAGCGACTTGTGGAGTCCTACCGAGCGGAGAAGGGATTAGCGGGAAATAGAAACGCAACGTGCCCGAGCTACGTAGCGGCTACCACTTTTGCGTTTCCCCGCTAAGCCCTTCGGAGCGTGCAGTCCATACTTCCCCGCGGGACGGAGCACTGAGCCTAGTCTGGAAATATTCTTCTCCCCACCACAGCCACATCTACTAGAAATCTTCATCTCCTAAGAAAAAATAAGCCCAAGGCATTTGCCCTGGACTGTGCGTCTTCTATCTCTTGCTATTCCGCCTTCTTTTTTGCGAGCGCCTGCCCCATCAAGAGAGACCTTCCTTTTTCAACGCCTGTTGCCCATTCGAGCTCGTTGGACTCCAACAACAAAATGACGGTGGATCCAAATTCGAACCAGCCCAGCTCCGCCCCTTTTTCATAACGAGGTGTCCCAGCAATCTTCTCGTGGGTTTGGCGACCGTGCTTGATATTCGTCGTAGCTGTGTTGTAGCAGACCTTCACGCTGCCTACAAACAAGGCTCCTACTTTTACCAAAGCCATATCGCCCAGGCTATCTGTTTTGATGTGAGTTACCAAGCGTTCATTGCGGGCAAACAAACGGTCTACGTTTTCAATCCCCAGCTGGTTGACTGGATAGAGTCTGCCAGGCAAATAGCAGTAACTGCTCAAATCGCCCGTTACCGGCATGTGAATCCGGTGGTAGTCTCTTGGACTCAAATAAATGGTGATAAATTTACCACCGTAGTAACGCTTGGCCTCTTCCTCCGAACCGCCCAACAGCTCACTCACACTGAAATCTTTTCCCTTTGCTTGAATTAAGGTACCTTCGCAAATATCCCCCAGCTGCGAAACGGTTCCATCTACCGGGCTGACGACGGTATCTGGGCCAGGTGCAATCGGTCTCGCTGCGGGCTTCAGGCGTCGGGAGAAGAACTCCTTCAGCGTTCGGTATTCTGACGCCGGCTTTTCTATGATCGACGTATCAATTTGATAGTGCTTTATGTATCGTTGAATGGCTAATCGACTAAAGGGAGTAGCGGTAATTTTGCCCATAGTCCGTGACATCGCGTTTTGTGGCAAGCGATGGATGAGACCTGGGAGCAGCTTTTTGCCCATAAGAAATGCTCCTTCGTAAAACAACAATACCCTTACTTTACCACTTCTGCTAACAGCCAGTAAACCCCGCACTATTACCAGAGGTTCATCATTTTCTTCGGCAGTCTTGCTATACTATAATCATTCTAAGAAGCCACTTATCAGGAGATATCGGTTATGGTGAAGAAACTCGATATTACTACACTTATCAGTCAGCATGGTGATATCCTAACCAGTCTATTCGATCATATGTCGGACATGTTCTTTCTCATGGCTGTCGAACAAGATGCGGACGGGGAGTATCAGTTTCGCTATGTCTTGATGAATCCTTCCGCTATGCACGTTGGCCAATTGTGCGAGGAAGCATACGGAAAAACGTTTGAGGACGTGTATCCTCATGAAAAAGCCAGCTTATTACAACACATGTACACACAAGCAGTAAAAAGCGGGAGTCCGATCCACTTTACAGCAAATGGTGACATCATTGGCGAATCCATTCTTTCTCCTGTCTACGATAGTAATGGCGTATGCACGCATGTCTTTTCTATTACCCGCGATGTTACCGAGCGCACAAACCTGGAGTCGCAGCTGGCCTATATGGCGTATCATGATGTGCTCACAGGATTGCCGAACAGACGCCTACTCTCCGAAAAGCTCCAGCAAGCTCTTCGTGCAGCCCAATCAAAAGAGGAGATGGTCGCTGCCCTCTATCTGGACTGTGACCGCTTTAAAGAAATCAACGATACATGGGGTCATGACACCGGAGATTTGTTTTTGCAAATGCTGGCTACCCGCCTCAAGTCATCCGTTCGAGATGGAGATACCGTCGCGCGTCTGGGTGGAGACGAGTTTGTCATCGTCCTGACCGGCATTCACTCCGAACGTCAGGTTGAAAAAATTGCGAACCGTATCCTGCTTGCGACTCAAGAGCCGTGGATGATCGAGGACCGGGCCATACCGTTTTCGACGAGCATAGGCATTGCCCTCTACCCGGCATCTGCAAGCGAAGCCGAACAACTGTTGAGCAATGCAGACAAAGCACTTTATCAAGCCAAAAATACAGGGCGCAATCGTTTCTTTTTCTTTGACCCCATCTGATTATTGACTGTAAAACAAAAACACTGCTAAGACGGAGAACAGCAAACTCACCACATACAGAATGATGACCGTCTGCTTCGTAGACAACCCCCGGGACATGAGCCGATGATGAACATGTCGACGATCCGCTTGGTACATGGGGGAGCCTGCCAAAAGCCGACTGATCATGACCTGTACAGTGTCTATGATGGGCAAGCCTACTGCCAGCACAGTCACGACTAATGAAATGAGCGTAGCCCCTTTCATCGTACCTTCCAACGAAATCACGCCGAGAGCGAATCCCAAAAACATCGATCCCGCATCACCCATAAAAATTTTCGCAGGATAGAAATTAAAACGTAGAAAGGCGAGTGCAGCACCTGCCAGTGCAACTGCCAATAATGCCGTTAATTCTTGACCCTTGAGCATCGACAAAAAGAATAAGGTCACCGCTGAGATCACGGTAGCACCTGCAGCGAGTCCGTCCACCCCATCCAAAAAATTCACCATATTGATTAAGCCGACGATCCACAGCACGGTCATCAGCAGGGAAACCAGGATTGGAAATGAGACATACATCCCTTCCTCTCCCCCCAGCCACATGAAATTGATTCCCCGAAAGCGAATATCCATGAGGAATGTCAGCGTCGCTACCAATAACTGCACCATTAGCTTCGGCATTGCTGGAAATTCTTTTTTCTTCGACTTGTACGTATCGTCTACCCATCCAATGGCCACCAGCATAGCCCCTCCAACTGCCAAAACTGCAACGGTTTTTTGCGCCCCTGCAAAAAAAGTTGACACCAACAAGAGACCAACGAACATGGCTAAACCACCAGATAATGGGATCGGTCTGCTGTGTTCCTTTCTCCCCTTTGGCATATCCAGCAGCTTTGTTTTCCAAGCCAGCCAATTTGCTACTGGCATTAACAAATACACAACAAAAAACGAGGAGAGTCCTGACACGATATAAGTAAACAGTTACCCTCACCTGCTTTGCCCTTCATTTTGTCTTTAGTGTGGACAAAATGGGAACAAAAAAGCCACCTCTGTAAAAGAGGCGGCTTTTTTTATTACGAAGCTTACAGTTTCTCAGAAACCATTTTTGCTTGTGTGAAGAGCAAGAGGTAGTCTGGTCCACCCGCTTTGGAGTCTGTACCAGACATGTTGAAGCCTCCGAATGGATGTACGCCTACCAAAGCGCCTGTGCACTTGCGGTTGAAGTACAGGTTACCTACGTGGAACTCTTCGCGAGCGCGCTCCAAGTTCTCACGGTTGCGGCTGATGACAGCACCAGTCAAACCGTACTCGGTGTTGTTCGCAATTTCCATTGCATGATCGAAATCATTGGCTTTCGCGAACGCTACCACTGGGCCGAAGATTTCTTCTTGCATGATGCGAGCTTGTGGATCTACATCTGCAAATACAGTTGGCATGATGAAGTAGCCGGATTCTGGACCTTTTTCGCCACCTGCAACCAGTTTGCCTTCTGCTTTACCAATCTCGATGTACTCGAGGATTTTGTTGTAAGCTTTCTCGTCAACCACAGGACCTGTGTAGAAATCGTTGGTTCTGATGTCGCCTACTGTCAGTTGTTTGGTCAGTTCTACTACGCGGCCCAGTACTTGATCGTACACGTCTTGGTGAACGATAGCACGGGAGCAAGCGGAACATTTTTGACCGGAGAAGCCGAATGCAGAAGCCACGATGGACTGTGCAGCCAACTCGATGTCGCAGTCGTTGTCAACCACGATGGAGTCTTTACCGCCCATTTCAGCAACCAGACGCTTCATCCATTTTTGACCTGGACGATGTTTCGCAGCCAGTTCGTTGATACGCAGACCTACGTCACGGGAACCAGTGAAGCTGATGAAACGAGTCAGGTTGTGCTCTACGAGGTAATCTCCGATTTGGCTACCGGAACCTGGTACGAAGTTCACAACACCAGCTGGTACGCCAGCGTCTTCGAGGATTTCCATGAATTTCGCAGC
The DNA here is from genome assembly GCF_000282075.1 of Brevibacillus sp. BC25. Lineage (NCBI taxonomy): Bacteria > Bacillati > Bacillota > Bacilli > Caryophanales > Paenibacillaceae > Brevibacillus > Brevibacillus sp. BC25. Next base: position 157,517 of record NZ_AKIX01000016.1, on the reverse strand, counting down.
GATAACTGGTGTCGTAGAAGCAGGCTTCAATACGACAGTGTTACCCGCTACGAGAGCTGCTGTCGTCATACCAACCATGATTGCCAACGGGAAGTTCCAAGGCGGGATAACGATACCTACGCCGAGTGGAACGTAGTACAATTCGTTGTCCTCATCCGGGATACGAGGCAGGTCATGGCGCTGCGACAGCTTATCCATTTGACGGCCATAGTATTCCATGAAGTCGATTGCTTCTGCTGTGTCAGCATCAGCCTCTGCCCAGCTTTTTCCTGCTTCTTTTACGAGCCAAGCAGAGAACTCATGCTTGCGGCGACGCAGGATTGCTGATGCTTTATACAGATAGCGGGAACGTGCTTGTGCAGGCACCTTTTTCCAAGTTTCGAAAGTGCTAGCAGCTGTTTGGATCGCTTTCTCAGCCAGTGCTTGATCAGCCTGGGAAACAACGCCCACTACTTGTTCTTTATTAGAAGGGTTGAAGGAGTTGGATTTCTTTTCAGTTGTGATGCGTTCTCCGCCGATGATAAGCGGATACTCACGGCCAAGCTCACTTTCTACCTTAGCGAGCGCTTCTTCAAATGCCTTTTTATTTTCTGGCAGACTAAAATTGGTAAACGCCTCGTTTTTGAATTCCACTTGCATCTGTGACGCCTCCTTATCGATATCTTCCATGTTCGGATCACTCATAAAACATATGCAAGGATCATACCAACAAAACAATTAAAAGCTCGACTCTATTAGTGTTTGCATTTTTGCAGAAAAATCACCGACAAGATTCAAGAAGTATTTCGAACACTTTTGTACACACATCGTCCAACACTCTACACATTTGTTCAACTCACTGTCTTTTGTGTACAAAAAAACACCCGACCTCCTCACCTTCTCAGACGATCATTCGGGTGTTTTATGCTTTTCCTTATTGTCTGTAAATATGCATATACGGCTCTCCACTTGTCGGTCGAATGTAGAGCGACAATGGTTTGTTCATCGACTGTACGTACAGGTTGACGTGAACGCTTTTGTCGAAGAGCTGATTAATGCTTCCTGCTGCAAATTGCGTAAACTGCAAAACCTCTGTTCTGGAGTCATACTCTGCCGTGGCGGTAATCGTAATTTCCGTGAGCCTGCCGTCCATGAATCGTCCCAGACCCGTCATCCCGATATATTCAGGGAAATAGCCCTTGGATTGGCGCATGAGCTTGTCGTACTGCAATGACTGCTCTGGGTATTTCTGCTCAACCTCTGGACTCGGGAACAGGAAATACTCCTCTTCGATCGGCAGCCACTTGGATATCGTTGCTTCATTCGCCCCTACTGTTCCTGACATGATGAAGTGCCCCGGCACCAGAGTAGAATTCACCTCCGGTACTTGATACATCAAAACCAGGATCGGAACTTCCGGACTGGTGCCACGTACAGATTGCACGATACGTGCTGCAACCTGCTGGCCTTTTGCTTGCAGTTCTTGTGTCGTATACACCTTGTCCTGACCGGTTGCATCCTGATAGTTCGGCGAAAGCGACAAGCCCAACACCATGCCAGCCAAGCTCTTATCCTTTTTGTTCAGGTAATCATGCTCCAATACGTGCACGAGAATCCCGTTTTTCTTTTTCCCGTTTGCCCCAGCCGTCTTTTCCTGTGCGATCCACTGGGTGACTTGCTCTTTTTTGATCACTTGACCTTCTTGGAAATAATAATCGGATGTCGGGAATGTCTCCCGAGCAAACTCCATTAGGCCTAATTCAAGGTGACTGAAATCGATGCGATATTTCGTATCAGCAAGCATTCCTCGTGTCTGGTTCGGCTGGTACGGGGTAATGCTGCCGTAGTAATCCTCGGATACTTCCACTACCTCCGACAAGGACGGTGTAGTAGGCTCAGGAGCTTTGTCCTTGCCCCCAGGTATCAACGAGCAGCCAGTCAATGCCATCACAAGAAGTACAGCTGTCAAGAACCTGCATCCTGTCAAAAACTTCACTTTCATAGATTACTCCTTTTCGTATCCAAAAGTGGGCGATGTACAAATCATTCGTTCCACTTGATCCATCGATTGTCCTCAAGCTTGTAGATCAATGCCGATTCGCCAATTCCCACCCATTTTGTATCCTCGCCACCTGAAGCAATGACAATCAGCTTTTCTGGTGAGCGAGCATCAAGCAAACGCCATTCGCCCTTGTTTTTCTCATAGATACCTTTTTCGGTTGCGACAGCGAGAGTGCCAGTTCGTCTGTTAATGGCAAGCGAATAGATCTGCTGTGCTCCGGGAATCTCCTCTGTCTTCCACTGCCCCTCTTCATTATAGAGCAAGCTGAATTGGGCCGCTACATAGAGTCGGTCTTGTTCGGGATCAAAGTCCATGGCAAATACTTCCTGATCCATCGGCTGCCACAGGCTCCAAGATTGGGCCTCGTCCGTCGATTGATAAATGCCTTCACCCGAGACAAAGGCAAACAGACGTACTTCGTCTCCTTGGCGATTCCCCACAAAGCTGCTGATATTCGCAGGCTCTGGCAACCCTTTGTTGACAGAAGTCCACTTTTTACCGCCATCTGTCGAATGAAGAACCCCATCAATCCCGCCGACAAATATTTGCTTCGGATCATCCGGGTCCACAAACCAACCCTCGATCGTATAATCCTCTAAATCTGTCGAGAGAGATCCCCACGATCCACCCCCAACCGAGCTATACAGCCCCGAATTGGTACCCACCCATATTTGCTTAGCATCATCTGTCATCATCAGATTGTGAATGGTTGCTCCCTGCTCCAATACGTCCTGATAGGTCAAGTTCCCTTGTAGAGCAGCAGCTGTAACTGTTCGAGGATTCGTATTGGGTTGTTCACTGCCAGTACTGCTGTTACTTCCACAGCCAACCAATTGCAGCATGGCTATTACACCGATTCCCCATTTCAGAAAGCTATTCATGCTCTTCACGTCCCTTCCCTTACTCATCCGTTGTCGCCACCGTTTTCTTAGGCGTTGCTCTCCAATACTTGCAGGAAGCCCGCTTCGTCCATAACAGCCACGCCTAGTTTTTCTGCCTTCTCCAGCTTGGAGCCGGCTTTTTCGCCTGCAATCACCAGGTCTGTCTTCTTGCTGACGCTGCCTGTTACCTTCCCACCCATGCGCGCAATCGCTTCCTCTGCTTCTTGTCGCGACATTTGCGTCAAGGTGCCGGTCAAAACGATTGTTTTTCCTGAGAATGGGAGGTCTGCGCCACTTTCAATGCGGATTCCTTTGTACTCCATGTTCACTCCAGCCGCTCGCAGTCTCTCAATAACTGCCTGGGCCTGCGGCTGTGTGAAGTAGTTCACGAGACTCGCAGCCATTTTCGGCCCGATCTCATCGATTTGCGTAATCTCTTCTTCGGATGCCTGCATAATCGCATCGATATTGCCAAAATGCTCCGCGAGAACACGTGCTGCTTTGGCTCCGACCAAGCGAATACCAAGACCAAACAAGACACGCTCCAGAGAGTTCTCCTTGCTCGCTTCAATAGCCGCGAGCAAATTATCTACGGACTTTTCACCCATGCGCTCCATGCCCAGTAGAACATCGCGCTGCTGGTGCAAATAATACAGGTCAGCGACACTGTGGATAATACCGTCATGATACAGCTGGGCCACAACCTTTTCTCCCAAGCCGTCAATGTTCATGGCCGTACGGGACACGAAATGAATCATGCCTTCACGGATTAGGGCCGGACACATTGGATTGATGCAGCGCAGAGCCACTTCTTCCTCCAAGCGTACCAGCTCACTCCCACATTCGGGGCAATGCGTTGGCATGGCAAACGGTACTTCATTTCCAGTACGACGCTCAGGCAAGACTGCGATAATCTCCGGGATAATGTCCCCTGCTTTTTTGACAACAACATGATCGCCGATAAGGAGACCTTTTTCCCGAATAATATCTTCGTTGTGCAAGGAAGCACGCTTCACGGTCGTACCTGCCAGACTGACTGGCTTCAATAAAGCAGTCGGGGTAACATTCCCTGTACGCCCCACAGATACTTCAATACCTTCGAGAATCGTAACCGCTTCTTCGGCAGGGAACTTGTATGCGATGGCCCAACGTGGACTTTTCGCAGTAAATCCGAGCTCCTCCTGCTGAGCGTAGCTGTCGACCTTGATCACCATGCCATCGATTTCATAAGGCAAATGAGGACGCTTTTCTGTCCAGCCCGCAATAAAAGCGAGCAGTTCATCAACGTCGTCAAATACACGTCGCTCCTGATTCACCATGAAGCCGAGCGTCTCTAGCAAATCAAGCCCTTCACTGTGGGATTCTACTGTCTCCCCTTGCAAATCGCCAATGCCGTAAATAAACGTATCCAGTTGACGGGATGCGGCAATCTTCGGATCGAGCTGTCGCAGCGAGCCCGCTGCGGAATTGCGCGGATTGGCAAATAACGCTTCTCCACGCTCCTCGCGCTCTTTGTTCAGTTTTTCAAATGCTCCTTTGGACATATAAGCTTCACCGCGAACCTCAAGGGTTACCGGCTTCGTCAGCCGCAAAGGAATGGAACGAATCGTTTTCAGGTTTTGTGTGATGTCTTCGCCTGTTGTTCCGTCTCCACGGGTAGCCCCGCGGACGAACAGCCCATTTTCATAATGAAGCGACACGGCCAGACCATCAATTTTCAGTTCAGCTACATAGCGAACAGCCTGACTGCCAACAGCCTGACGCACCCGGCGGTCAAAATCCCTGATGTCCTCCTCATTAAAGGCATTGCCGAGACTGAGCATCGGTGTCTTATGAACGACCTTTTCAAAGAAGGGCAGCGGTTCTCCCCCTACACGCAAGGAAGGAGAATCCGGTGACTGCAAATCAGGGAAGCTCGTTTCAAGCTCCTTTAGCTCCCGCATCAATTGATCGTATTCCTGGTCAGAAATCTCAGGTCGATCCTCTTCATGGTAAAGACGATTATGCCGCTCAATTCGTTTCGCTAATTCTTTAATTTTTGTTTCCGCCGTCAATCGATCCATGTCGTTCATCCTTTACTTTTGCGATTGGCCTGTATTTGCACACTATCCTTTTTGAATAGGGGCGAACTTCGCTAATAGCTTTTTAATGCCAGTCGGGCTTGGGAAAGCAATGTCGAGCTCCATGTCGTCGCCTGTTCCTTTTACTTTGACAACCGTACCGTTGCCCCATTTGCCATGCGCCACTCTGTCGCCAACCTTCCAATCAACGCTTGCTCCTTGACCATGTCCCGGCAGTTTTTCACCCGCCGGACGAGTAAACGTAGCAGGTGTGCTGCTTGGGGTTCGCTGACCCATGCCAATTTTCGGAGCAGAGCCTGCTTGTGAAGAGGACGCTCCAAATGGTCTCGCTCCCGTGTCACGTCCGAATGCACTGCCATCACGCTGTCCAAATGCATTGCTGCGTCCACCGCCAAAGCTTCGGTCCGCTGTCGCTGGATTTCCTTCCAACAGCTCAGCTGGAATTTCTTGCAGGAAACGAGACGGCGCATTCACATTGGTCCGTCCAAACAACGTCCGCATACGGGCACATGTCATGTACAGACGTTCCTCTGCCCGTGTAATTCCTACATAAGCCAGTCGGCGCTCTTCCTCCATCTCGGCATCGTCAAACAAAGAGCGGCTATGCGGGAAGACACCTTCCTCGCAACCAACCAGGAACACGACAGGGAACTCCAGCCCTTTGGCGCTGTGAAGGGTCATTAATACAACCTGCCCCTCTGCCGATACTTCCTCCTGGGCACCATCATCTCCCAAAGAATCGATGTCTGCCACCAGCGCGAGGTCCGTCAGGAAGGCTAGCAAGCTCTTGTCTTCATTTTTGCGCTCGAACTCCTGGGTTACAGACAGGAACTCCTCGATATTCTCCAGACGAGCCTGTGCTTCCAGTGTCTTTTCTTCTTTTAAAGAATCACGGTATCCAGAGCGCTTCAGCACTTCTTCCACCAGCTCAGTCACACTCAAGTAATCAGTCATTTGCATCAAATTCGAAATGAGATCATTAAAGGACAGGATCGCATTCGTCGTACGTGAAGGCAGTCCCATGTAAGCCGTCTCCTGAATCGCTTGGAAAAGGGACTGACCATTTGCGTTCGCATACGCTTGTAGCTTATCTACCGTCGTATCCCCGATATTACGCTTCGGTACGTTGATGATGCGCTGCAAGCTGATATCGTCATCCGGATTGGAGATGAGACGCAAATAAGCCAAGATGTCCTTGATCTCTTTGCGATCGTAGAACTTGGTTCCGCCGACGATGGTGTACGGCATGTTCGATTTGATGAAAACTTCCTCGACCACGCGAGACTGTGCATTCGTCCGATACAGGATCGCGAATTTGTCGTAGCTCTTGTACTGTGCCATCTGCTTGCGAATCGTATCGACGATGAAATACGCCTCGTCGTGCTCGGAATCACCCTGGAAGCACATGATCTTGTCGCCGCCCTGATTCTCTGTCCAGAGCTTCTTTTCCTTGCGCAGCTTGTTGTTGGCAATGACCTGGTTCGCCGCCTGCAAAATCGTTTTGGTAGAGCGATAGTTTTGCTCGAGCTTAATAAGCTTGGCTTCGGGATAGTCTTTTTCAAAGTTTAAAATGATCGAGATGTCGGCACCGCGCCATTTATAAATACTTTGGTCAGCATCCCCCACGCAGCATACATTTCGAGACTTGTCCGCCAGCATGGAAATCAAAAGGTATTGCGCCCGGTTTGTATCCTGATACTCGTCAACGTGTATGTAACGGAATTTCTTTTGATAAAACTCCAATACCTCCGGCACTTCTTTAAACAGACGAACTGTCGTCATGATCAAATCGTCGAAGTCCAGCGATTGGTTGTTTCTCAGCTTTTTCTGATAAGCCGTGTAAACCTTGGCTGCCACTTGTGCAAACGGATCGCCTGCAAGACGCGTATAGGTTTCTGGATCGGTCAGCTCGTTTTTCGCTCCGCTGATCGCTGCCAAAATCGAACGCGGCTCATACTGCTTCGGATCGATGTTCAATTCTTTTAAACATTGCTTGACGACAGACAACTGGTCACCGGCATCCAATATGGAAAAGCTGCGATTGATGCCGAGTCGGTCGATATCCCTGCGCAAAATCCGCACACACAAGGAGTGAAACGTTGACAGCCATGCATCCTGCGCTGCCGCTCCGCCAATAATGGCAGGCACACGATTTTGCATCTCCCGCGCTGCTTTGTTGGTGAAGGTGATCGCCAAAATGCTCCAAGGCGCTACCTGTTTGGCACTGATCAGGTATGCGATTCGCTGTGTCAGTACTTTGGTCTTGCCGCTACCCGCACCGGCCAAAATCAAGACGGGGCCTTCTGTTGTAAGGACTGCTTCCCGTTGCTCTGGGTTCAGGCCTGCTGTGATACGATCTGCAAAAGACATATGTATAAATCCACCTTTCCACGTTCCCTAGACGAAAGCATATGTTCCTATTTTCGCACAGATCGCAGTGGAGTTCCAGTTCGTATCCCGAACAGGAAACATCATCCTTTCGGCAGCAATGGCTCGTACATCAAATAAGCCCGATTCTGCGTCAGCCATTCTTGCTCCACCCATTCTCCTGCAAGCGTGTAAACATCACGATACAATTCATTTTTCCGTTCATACCCTCCCCAAATCGAAGGATGAATCTCATGTTCTTTCTCGATAATGACATACGTCCGTGTCGGTGGCATGTCTGAACGCCATTCCCCTACCAAATGTGTATCGGTCAAGTAGACATGCAGTTGAAAGGGCTGACTCTTACGGTTGGCGATCTGCAAATCCAGATAGTTATAGAAACAAGTCGCTCCACTTCCGAACGGCTGTGTCCGATTCGAATCGGGAAAAACATCGTAGCTATGACGATGTCTTTCCGTCACTGTCAATGGCGTATGCAGGGTCATCCAGTACAACAGATTCGAGAGCTGACAAAGCCCTCCGCCAACTCCGGCTGTAACGCGTCCATGTGAGAGCAGCATGCCCTCTACATAGCCTTTGCTACGGGTCGGCTTGCCAATCTGCTTCCAGTACGAAAAGGTTTCCCCAGGATGGATGAGTAATCCGTTCAGTCGTGCAATCGCCAGACGCAAATTGATCACTTTGTTGTACTGCATCCACATTTCCACGTTCTGCAACGGGCGTAACAAAATCGTTTGATGAGAATAATGGACATAACGCAACAAATCGCTTCTTTTCTCATGAGCGAATCTCGTTTGACCAAATGTCCATTGTACATACCTTTTCCAACGATAAAACGCCATGCCTGCCGCAAGCCGCCATTTGCCCCGTGCGATCGGTTTCATTGTGCACCCCGACTTCCTGATTATTACAATAGACGCAGGAATTTGGGATGAAGTTGCGGTCGAATACGGGAGATCCCCTCACTTCTTACACTTTTGTAAGCGAGACGTAAGCAAATGCCATTTCTCCTCCATCCCCGGATGAACTAGGATAGGAAAAGTGCGCGATCGGACGACTAACAACGAGAGAAGGAAGTGATGGGATTGAAAGAGAACGCACCTACCTTGAACCAACGAATTGATACATTAGATACCGTACGGGGCTTCGCCTTAATGGGCATTCTCCTCGTCAACATCGTGGCGTTGCTGTATGCACAAACGCCTGAGATCGGAAGTGTGGACCACTGGCTGTTCCAGTTTTTCAATTTCTTTGTGGAATCTCGCTTCTTCGTGATCTTTTCCTTCTTGTTTGGGGTCGGCTTCTATATTTTCATCAGTCGAGCAAAAGCAAAAGGGGCCAACAGCACGGTTTTATTCATTCGGCGTCTGATTGCGTTGCTCGCTCTTGGCTATGTGCATAAAATGTTTCACCCTGGCGAAGCACTCTTCATCTATGCCATCTTCGGATTCATCTTACTGCCTTTTTATCGATTGAAGGCGCGAACCAATCTAATCATCGGCCTTATTCTTTCAATTGCTGTCTGTGCCACCGGCTTCAAGCCACTTTTGGTGCTTCCGCTGTTTATTTTGGGTCTTGCCGTCGGGCAGTACGGGGTCTTTCAGGACATTCCGAGATTTTTACCAGTGATTAAAAAAGTACAGGGCGTGACCTTCGTCCTTTCGTTAATTGGCTTGTTCATCCAATACCGACTGACTCCAGCGGATCCGGCAATGGGTGGGGCGAATCTGGTTGTAGACGATACCGTGTCAGAAGAAACCCTTCAGCAGTTGATGAACTACACGGTTGCCTTGACCTCCACTGGTCTTGTCATGGCTGCCTTTTACACGACGACCTTGATTCGGTTGCTGCAAAATAAAACCGTCCAGACCATCCTCTCTCCACTAACCAGCTATGGGCGCATGGCTTTGACAAACTACGTCGGACAAACCGTATTAATCCTTGTGGGAAGCTATTTATTCGATTGGTTTGGCAATCTCGGCTACCTGCAAACGACACTGATCTGCCTCGGTATCTACATGGTGCAAATGGTATTTAGCGTACTCTGGCTGTCTGTCTTCCGAACGGGGCCACTTGAGTGGGTATGGCGATTATTTACGTATATGAAAATCACACCGTTGCGAAAATAAACAATCAAAGACCCCAGAAAAGCTGCCTGGCAGCTGCTCGGGGTCTCTTTTTATTTTTTCGCCAAGTATTTGCGAATGTCAAAAGCAACTGCCGCGACGATGATCAGCCCTTTGATGATGAGCTGCCAATACGGGCTGACTCCAATAAACGTAAGACCGTAGTTGATGACGCCAAAAATAAGGACACCCGCAAGCACACCTGGAACGGTACCAATTCCGCCAGACGTCGAGACTCCACCTACCACACAGGCTGCAATGGCGTCCAGCTCGTACATGTTTCCGTAGTTGTTCGTCGCGCCACCTGTACGAGCTGCCTCCAGAACACCGCCGAGTCCATACAAGGCACCAGCAATGGCATAGATAATCATGAGGTTGAAAGCGACGTTGATCCCGGAAACAGTTGCGGCCTGCATGTTGCCTCCGATGGCGTACATGTTTTTACCAAGCCGTGTTTTGTTGAAGATCACCCAGACGATGAACGCAACCATGATCGCAATGATGACGATATACGGAATCGAATACGGGCCACTAGGGCCGATGTACCCTGTCCCAAGATGATTGAAGTCACTGCGTAGTCCAGCTATTGGCTGCGATTGATTGGGCTCCATATCAAAATAGATGGAGTTGAACCCGTACACGATGACCATCATGCCCAACGTGGCGATAAAAGGGGGCACACTAAAACGAGACACAATAATGCCGTTGATCAGGCCAACTAACAAGCCCGCAGCAATTGCAATGAGAATAGGGATAAGCAACGGCAAATCGGGTAAATCCGGAAAAAACCTCCGCGGATAGTCTTGGCTTTGCAGCATCGAGGCGGAGATGACAGCCGTCAATCCGACGACTCGCCCCGCTGAAAGATCCGTTCCGCCTGTAATAAGAACAAACGCAGCACCCAAGGCAATAATGGCGCGAGTTGAGGATTGCACCAAAATATCCCGAAGCGTTGTAATGGAAAGAAAATTGGGATCGTAAATCGCAATTCCCGCTATCAACAAAACCAGAACGATATAGATGGCATTTTGCGTAACAAAGCCTTGCACCTGTTTAGCAGACAACTGAGACATACCTGTTCCCCTCCTTTCTCATGCAAGATGTTTGGTAGCCAGCCGCATGATCTCTTCTTCGGTTGCCGCTGGGCCTGACAAAAAACCGGAGAGCTTACCCTCGCACATGACCATGATTCGATCTGACATCCCAAGCAACTCCGGCATTTCCGAGGAAATCATGATGATGCCTTTTCCCTGGCTCGCCAGCTCCGCGATGATGGTATAGATTTCGTACTTGGCGCCGACATCGACCCCACGCGTAGGTTCGTCCAGCAATAAAATATCCGGATCAGTCAAAAGCCACCGCGCCAGCAGAACCTTCTGCTGATTGCCTCCTGACAGGTTTTTGATCATGGCTTTCATAGAGGGCGTCTTGACGCGGAGCATCTCGATGCTGCGGCTGACATCCGCTCTTCGCTTGCGCTCATTGAGGAGCAGAAAAGGGGTTTGGTAACTGGCCAAATTCGCGATGACCGTATTTTCCAGAATCGATAAGACAGGAATGATGCCGGTGACACGCCGCTCCTCCGTCAAAAGCGCCATTTTGTACTTCTTCGCATCCTTCGGTGATTTGATCCGTACCTCCTGACCGTTGATCGACACTTTTCCTGCTGACACCGCCCGCAATCCAAACAATGCCTCAATTAGCTCGGTTCGTTGTGCGCCCACGAGGCCGCCTATGCCCAAGATTTCTCCTTTGCATAATTCAAACGACACGTGCTGAAATGATTGGGAAAATGGGGAGGTCAGTCCCTCTACCTTCAAAATCGGTTCTCCTGGCGTATTGGATCGACTCGGGAAGCGCTGCGTCAAGTCCCGTCCGACCATTTTGGAGATGATCAGGTCTGTCGTCAGCTCAGCGGCCCGCCAGGTTCCAATGAGCTTGCCATCGCGCATGATCGTCACGTCATCCGCAATCCGTAAAATTTCTTCCATCTTGTGTGAAATATAGATGATGGCAACACCTCTGCTCTTCAGTTCACGGATGATCGCAAATAGCTGCTCCACCTCGTTTCCCGTCAGTGAAGACGTCGGTTCGTCCATAATGATCACTTTGGATTGGTAGGAGACAGCTTTGGCAATTTCAAGCGACTGTACCTTGGATACAGATAGGTCACGGACAACAGCGTGCGGATTCAGGTCCATACCCAGATCAGCAAACAGCTTCTCTGTATCCGCAAGCATTTTTTTCTCATCCACAAACGGAAAAGGACCGATTCTTTTGACCGGAAAACGTCCTAGCCATATGTTTTCCATGACATTACGAAAGGGCACCGGATGCAGCTCTTGATGAATCATGGAAATGCCATGTGACAGAGCGTCCTTTGAGCTGCTCATCGTCACCTGCTCATTGTTTAACACGATTTCTCCCGCATCTGGTCGATAAATTCCGAAGAGACACTTCATCAGGGTCGATTTGCCTGCTCCATTCTCTCCCATCAGTGCATGGACTGTTCCGGGACGGACTTTTAGCGTGACATCATCGAGTGCCTTGACCCCTGGAAATTCTTTATGAATGTGGTTCATTTCCAACAAAAACGCATGCTGGCCCATGCGAATGCCCTCCTTTTTGCAAAATCATCCCCATCACCGAAAAAGGAGAGTCGGATTCGTCTCTTCACCGACTCTCCTGCTTTCTATTTCGCTTCGTTCATGTTCTCTTTGGTGATTTTTTTGTAGGGCACCCACACGTACTTGCCGTCCGTAATGTCAAAACCTGTGGAATCCTTTGTTGGCGTTTCACCCTTCGCTAAAGACGCCGCGATACTAAGCGTTGCCTTTCCTTGGTTATTTGCATCGTTGAGAACCGTTCCGAGCAAGGTTCCCACCTCCAGCTCCTTCAGTGCAGGCGCTGTGGCATCCACGCCAACAACGGGCATGTACTTGCCATTCGCAAAATAGCCAGATGCCTTCAGCGCTTCGATTGCCCCCAGTGCCATATCGTCATTGTTGGCAAGAACCGCTTCGATCTTGTCACCGGAAGCTGCGAGGAAGGCTGCCATCTTTTCCTGCCCTTTTACGCGATCCCACATGGCCGTATCTTCCGCGACCTTCTCTACCTTAATCCCTGCATCTTCAATCGCCTTCACCGAAAACTTCGTCCGCAGCTCAGCATCCTGATGCCCTGGCTCGCCTTTTAACATGACGTATTGGAGGACACCATCCTTGTTTTTATCGGCCTCCGGATTTGCCTTCCAGTAATCGACGATCAACTGCCCAGAGATCGTGCCAGATTCCTCCGCTTTTGCTCCCACGTAGTAGACCTTATCCCACTTCTGCATATCCTCAGGCATCGGCTCACGGTTGAAGAAGACGACGGGAATATTGGCTTGCTTCGCCTTGTCGATAAGGACGCCAGCAGCTGTGCGATCCACCGGATTGATGGCGAGGGCATTGACCTTTTTGTTAATAAACAAATCCACTTTGTCATTTTGCGTAGGCTGGGCATTTTGGCTGTCTACAATGTCCACTTCCGCTTTGCCCTCCGCGGCTTTCGAAATCGCATTGCGCACTCCTGTCATGAACGTATCATCGAACTTGTAGATGGCGACGCCGATTTTAGGATTCCCCGCAGGAGCCGAGCCTCCCCCGGAAGCTGCCGGCTGCGAACCGCCAGATTGTGAGCATCCAACCACCGAGAGTGTTACTGCGGCTACCAGTGTAGTAGCAATCAGCTTTCTCATTCGAAAATCCCCCTTTATCCCCTATGTTTACATCTGATATACACCAAATGTAAGCGTTTTCCAGATTGTGTTCCATCGAAAATCCTACGCATTTTTATCAAAATTCTCATCTGTTTTTCGGTGGCCTATTTAACGAAGGGGAAGAGGAGCTTTTGATTCTCCGACCAGAACATATTCTCCCGATCGATTACTTTTGTTCCGGTGTCGACCAGATTGGGCACTGCTTCTCCGTTGCTCGCTTCGACTGCGTACTTGACGCCTAGATATCCCATCGATAGCGGCTTCTGGATGATCGTCGCGGAAATGATTCCTTCCTGCAAATACTCCAGCACTTCCGGCGGACTGTCGATTGCTACGATTTTGACTTTGTCCCGCTGTCCACTGTTTTCCATTTCCTCGGCTACACCGATCGCTGTACTGGCATCGAGTGCAATCACTCCTTTCAACTGCGGATGCTTGCGGATCAGTTCACGAGTCCACTCACCGATCTGCTTTTTATCCAAGGGGACATTTTCGTTGGCAACCAATTCAACCTGCGTTTCCCGTGGGAGCAAATCGAGGACGCCCTGTTCTCTTCGTTTGGCATTTGCCTTTAGCCGATCTGTGCCGAGCAATGCGATTTGTCCCTTTTTTCCGATCAGGTACACCATTTTTTCGAATGCCTTCATGCCCATATCGTAGTTATCTGTCCCAATGTAGCTTTTGACGGCTGAATCTTTTCCGACTGTGTCGAGTACGAGGATCGGGATGGCCCGCTCCCTCGTCAGCTTGATGGCTTCTCGCAAAACTTGCTCGTCACTAGGTGCCACCACGATTGTCTCGGAGCCATCTGCGATTGCCTGCTGCACCAGCTCCATTTGCCTGCTGGCATCCTCCTCATAGTCCGGCGCGTAAAAATTCAGGTTTCGCTCATATTCCTTGGCAGCCATCTCCGCCCCGAGCTTGACCGTTCGCCAATAATCGCCGTGCTTCATACGGACGATCAGCGCCACTGTCTTTTTCTTGTCTACTTCCACATTCGTTAGCGGAGCACTAAACGAGTAAAGAAGCGTCACTGCTACCAAAACGAACAGTCCGTATACGCTAAATCGTTTCACCGCTGCTCTCCTCATAAACGATCTCGCTCCTCTGCAGCCTGGCACGGAATCCATACACGCACAACAGTCCCCTCTTCCAGCTCGCTCGCGATTTCCAAACCGTACTCTTCGCCGAAGGTCAAGCGGATGCGCTCTTGTACGTTTTGAATCCCAACGCCCGAGCCTTCTTCGCTTTTGTAAAAGCCAGCTTTTACTTGTGCAAGAACATCAGAGGACATGCCTAAGCCATTGTCACTTACCTGAAGTAACACCTTACCGTCGATGAGTGCTGCATATATGCGAATCCGGCCCGGATCAGCCAAATGCTCAATCCCGTGGTAGATGGCGTTTTCCACAATCGGCTGGAGCAGTAACTTCAGCGTCAGACAGTTGAGCACCTCATCTTCATCCTCGACCACGATCTCATACTCAAATTTTTGCTTGTACCTCATTTTTTGAATAATGAGATAATGACGCACATGCTCCAGCTCTTCCCGCACCGTGATAATGTTCTTGCCTCTGCTCAGGCTAATCCGAAACAGCTTTGACAACGACGTAATCGTGGTGATGACATCCTCGTTTTTTCCGTTGCCGACCATTCTGACCACAGAGTTCAACGTGTTGTACAGAAAATGCGGATTGATCTGTGCCTGTAGCACCTCCAGCTCGCTTTTCCGTTTCGCTTCCTGTTCCCGAATGATCTGGTGCATCAATTCCCTGACCTTCGCGACCATTAGATGAAAACGCAAGGAAAGCTGTTCGACCTCATGGCTTCCCCGGATCGGCTCACTCTCCGAAAAGTCTCCCTGCTCCACCTTTTCCATGGATCGCTCCAGCAGCTTGATCGGTCGTGATATTTTCGCAGAGAGATAGTGCAGCACGAACAACACAATGACAATCACAAAGATGAGCAGCCAAAAAATGAAGCGACTGATTTCTTTTTTGGTCGTTACAATCTCGTCCATGTAGGACACCCCAATGATTTTCCAGCCTAGCTGATCGATTGTCTTGATGGTAATCAAGCGCGTTTCGTCCTGTGTCTCTTCTACATAGCTGCCGTAGGAATGCTTCAGCGGCAAGGAACGGTTTTCATTTTTCAATCCGGCGTAAATCAACTGCTGCTGCGGATGGTAGACGATGTTCCCGACTAAATCGATGATGTAGACGTACCCCTTTTTCCCCAAGCCCACTCTCTGGCACAGGTCATCGATCTCTTTGAAATTCACATCGACCAAAAGTACGGCAGGAATTTCTCCGTCTGGTCCGTGAAGAAGAATTTCCCGACTCATCGAGACGACCCAAGTGTACTCCCCTTTAAACAAGTTCTGGATATGCGGGAGCGAAAAGGAGAGGTTCGTCGGGTCCTCGATCGCCTTTTGAAACCAGCTCTGTTCGGTCAATCGAGTGTTTTTCCTCAGTACTTTGGAAGGAGTTGTGGCCAATAACGTTCCGTCTCGTGTAAAAACCGCGATGGAGACGATGTCCTTTCTCGTTTCTACGACTGTCTCAAGCTGTTCGCTCAGCTTGTCTGCCGTGAGCCCCTTGCTTCTTCTGATCTTGTCATCGACGAGTTCGAAAATTTGCGTCATCCCATTCAAATAGCTGTCCAGATTGTATTTCACCTGCTCCAGGATTTGCTGCGTGTGCAGATAGGCGTTTTGCTCTGCCGTCTGCGCAAATTTTCCGTACAGCATCACCCCGACAAACAGCATGACGAGTACCGTCACGAGTGTAAAGGAAGTGGTAATGATAAATTGAATCCTTTTGACCTTGATCACCGCGAGCAATCGTTTCATCGGTTAACCTTCCTGCTCGCTCTGACTTCGATACTCTTTAGCGGACATGCCTGCATACTTGCGAAAGCTGAAACTAAAGTAATTGGGATCGGTATATCCTACTTTCTCCGCGATTTCAAAGGACTTCAAATCGGTCGTCCGCAAAAGCTCCTTGGCCTTTTCCATGCGCAATGACAAAAGATAGGACACAAAGGTGGTTTTCGTCTCTTTCTTGAAAATACCGCTAAAATAACCGAGGCTGATGTGCAGATGATCGCACACCTTGTGGATGGATATGTCGGGAGAATGATAATGCGCGTGGGTGTAGTCCAATGCTTGGGTGATCAATCTCCTGTACGTCGTTTGCCGTCCGCTTGCGATATTCGCCATGATGCGCTCACAGATTTCTGTGATCTGGTCTCGAGCATCCTCCCTACTGGTAAAAGTCGTCATGACCTGCAACAGATAGCGTTGCCCGCCAAACAGTTGATCCATGTCAACTTCGGCACGATGGGCCGTCTTCAAAATGGTCGTCATAATCTCCAACAAATAAATTCGGTAGTCCTCAATGGATACAGAGACACGCGCCACTAGATCAAATAAATCATCAATCACGGTCCGAAGCTCCGCACTCGTCCCCATTTTGATGCACCGAACCAACTCATGTTCTCTTCTCTCATCGAGGCGTATCTGCTCACTCGCTTGCTTTTCCACGTCATTGATCACAATCATCCTGTTGCAGCCGAGGATACTTTTGTAATCGTGTGCCTGCATGGCGTCTTCATACGAGTAAGGGAGTGCCGCTACATCTGTCACAACGTTGCCGATTCCAATTGTTACCGTGATGCTCATGTATTTTTCAATCGTTCGCCTGATTTCTTCTGCGATATTTTGTGTTCGTACTTCGATTCGCTGCGCGTCGTCTGCTTTTGTTCGCATGAGCAGCACGACCTGATCTTCATGGAGAAACACGATCCCCTCCTGCTTACCTGCGTTCAGCTGCTCTTCTGCGATATTTTTCACAGCAAAAAGAAACAGCTGCTGCTCCTCCTGCTTGGGCTGGTCTACACAGATAACCGCCACGAGATATTCGGGACTCCTGAGCTCTATCCCATATTCGCAAGCTCTTGAAAAAACATCGTTCTGTACGAGCTGACGACTCAACAAAGATGATAAAAAAACTTCCCGCAAAACCGGCAAGCTTTTTCGATAGCTATCGCGCAGCAGCTGAACGTTTTCCCGATGAGCCGCCTCTTCGTCCATCCGTCGCTTGACCTTGTCCAGCGCTTCCATCAGCTCACTCGCGGAAAACGGCTTGAGCACATATTCATCAATTTGCAGCTTCACGGCCTTTTGCGCGTACTCGAACTCATCAAACCCAGTCAGGATAATGATGCGAATGGCAGGGTACTCGCGCCCGATGGACTCCGCCAGCTGAAGTCCGTTCATAAAGGGCATCTTGATGTCGGTTACGACGACGTCCGGTCGCAGTCTCTCGACCAGTTCCAATGCCTCTCTGCCGTTTTCTGCTTTGGCAACCACCTCGTATCCGTGGCTATGCCAGTCAATTTCTTGGCTAACCCCTTCTCTTACATCTTCTTCGTCATCTACCAATATCAGCTTATACATAGGCACCTCCCGCTGTTGTACTTGTACAACGGGAGGCGATTGTTTTCCTGCAAATGGAATTAGTATGGTGCTACCAAGTCTTATTCAAATCATCTGCATAGAACAGAATCGCTTTTTGATAGGCCAATATCGTAGGATCGCTTGAGGTTTCTGCGAGGTTTTTCAGGAGGAGATTCATGGCTTCGTGGTGCTTCCCGAGATTGTAATACGCCATGGAAAGAAATATCGGAAAGGAACGGTCGCAGGGGAATTGTCGCATCCCCTTCGCGAGCGTAGCTGCTGCCTGCTCGTATTGTCCCAGCGTGCGATACGTACTGCCCAGACCCAGTAATGCTCCTTGCAGGTCGTCTTCGACAGACAGTCCGAGCTCAATCGCTTTTTCGTAAAAGGGAACAGCTTCCTTCTCCAATCCGGCTGCGTCGTGGCACCAAGCACATTGATAATGGGCGACAGGATCAGTCGGGGATTGGCTGACGAGCTGAAGGGCAAGCTGGATCGCTTCGTCCAGATGCCCTTCTTTTCGCAGATGAATGATATTTTGGATCATCGGGTTCATGTGAGCACTTCCTTTGCCTGAGTATCTCTCTTCCCCCTAGCGTAACAGGGCAGCTTGGCAAGGTGAAGCCAAATTATGTGCCCTGCAAGGATTTTGCCCGCTCTCTTTCGCTTCTCCTTTGTCGGTACGCTCTCATCCACGACCAGCCCAAAATGAGAAACGGAACCAGAACCAACAGGATCAACAGGATGCCGTCCCAAAACTCCCACGAGTGAAGCGAAGCATTTTTCATGTCGTCGGCGATGATCCGGATAAAATCAAGCGCCATGCGCAGCTGATACTGGACAAAGAACCAGATTCCCCACACCGATCCAATCAAGTAGACCCAGCTATACCAGCGGATGACTCTTTTTTCATGGTCGGCTATGTACTCCCATTCCTCCTGCTCATCCTGCGTCAAGGAACGGAATTTCGCTTTAAGAAACAGTCGTGTATTCACCATCAGATTAGAGCATTGGAACTTGGTTGCCAACACGTAATACAAGTCGGTTTGCATGAAAACCATGAACTGAAAGGCCAAAGCCATGAACAGGATCACATTCAGCATACGAATGAATGCTTCCATGAAGGGCACAAGCGTCAGCCAGCCTTGATCATTGGCAAACAACAGAATCACACCGATTCCCATAAACATCGCATCCCAGGACATTCCAGCCAAAAACGCCCTGTATCTGCGCTGTGGCTCGACGAGAACAATATTAGACATATTCGTCTCTGCTACGGCAAAAACAAGTCGATGTCCCAGACCAATACGACTGCCGATTCCCAATGATCGCGCCGCCATTAAGTGGGCCATCTCATGGAAAAATAGAAAAACCCAAGTGGCCACGAAAGAAACCACAACCGAAACCGTCACGGAAGAAGAAACAAAAATATCGGAATAGACCGGGATATACTTGCCCGTAAATACACAAATCAAAAGACCTGTGAAAAATAAGATACCGTATAATCCAAAGGCAACACGATTAAAGAAAAACTGACCCGTACCCTGCTTGATCCAAGAGAAATGATCCACAACCGGTACTGGCTCGTTGACAACTTCTCCATCTACCATGAACACAAATTGATAAGAAGCAATTAAATCCTGCGCAAAGTCCAGCACATCCACCGGTTCTCCCAATCGTTCTTCCATGATCGTCGCGACTTCATTGATGCTCTTCCCTTCATCCAGCATATCGATGATCTCGACACCAATGGCCGGAAGCACAATGAAATTGCTGATATCCGTTCGTCCAATGAGGATCTCTTCCTCGTTTTCCGCCCGACGCGCAAGCGGGTGCATCTTGAGAATGCTATCTCCCGAGATATTCAATTGACAGACACCTTCCTCTCTTACAGGAACGACTCCTTACTTTGCGAGCACTTCATTTCTCTTGATATGAAAAATCGGCTCCGTTCCGCTGCCGCCTCCGCAAGTCGGGCATTCGGCTTCATTTCGCTCCCACTCAAAAAACACGCTCTTTTCCAACGTGTTGAAATCGAAAATGATAAATTTGCCCGCTGATTGTACCGGAGCGATTCCTGTCAAATACCTGATTGCATCGGAAGCCATCATTCCCGTAATCATCATGGTGTTGGGTGCAATGGTAGCGGTAGGCAGAACAAAGTTGGTATCGAGCAGCCTTTGGATCAACTGCGGATAGTCCTCGATCTGTGTAGATCGATGTAAATGCATGCAATCGATACAGCCTGTCTTGCCCGGCTCTACCATGAAGAACTGTCCTTCGATGAGATTGAATCCCCCAGCAATGAACGGGATTTGCAGCTTGGTGCAGGCATGATTCACCCATCTCTGCAAAAAGAAAAAGGGCTGATCGGCTGCTAGCATCACGAGGTCACTTCCCGCAATAACCCGCTCCACGTCTTCGCTGGACTTGATTTGCATCGTCTCCGTTTCAATTAATACCTCAGAATGAAGCCTTCCGATGAAATCACGTGCCGCTTCCACCTTCAGGCGACCCAGATCATGCTCGTTAAAGACCATTTGCCTGTTCAAATTGCTGAGCTCTACTCTATCAAAATCCACGAGCTTGATATGCTGGATTCCCGCACCTACCAGATTGACCAGTAGCGTAGAACCAAAGGCACCCATCCCTAAGATCGTCACTTTTTTTCTACTTACCTGTTCCTGTAGCTCGCTTGGACTTTGATTGAGATCGGTAAACAAAGAGAAGTAGCGGATATTCGCTTTATATCTTTCCTTTTGTTCCGAAGTCAGAACGGAAGCCTCTTCTTTTGCCTGATCCATCAGGAAGCCCAATCCACTCAGTGATTCCACTGCTTCCGATATTTCTTCATACGTAATTTCGGGGTGATCAACAGCCAATAATGTATGTATTTCACCGACAGTACGAGTGCCATCCATCAGTTTGATCATCTTGCGGATGGACCCATTCTCGTCTTCCAATTCGAAGGTATAGCCAGGAGCCTCTCCCAAGCGGATCATCTGCTCTGTCACTTCATAGACGGGATGCACTGGTTTAAATAAAGGACGACGTTCCATAAAAACACCTCCCAATAGTGGGGTTCGCTAACCCGGCTTATTTTAGATGAAAAAAGGGAATAGCTCGTGTGCTATTCCCCCCTCTTCTTAAGAGAATTAAGCTGCTACTGCAGTAGTGCGAACGCTTTCAACTTTTTTCGCTTGGATTTTCATGGATAGTTCCTCCTCTCTATGATCGAAAATTAAGACAAGTTCATTATATTTCATGAATTTACAGAAATCTACAAATATTAGCAAAAAATTATATATTTTGATAATATTTGACTATTTATTTCGTATGCAATAGGATTTTCCTTCCATTTTCTATAAAAAATCTTAAACTTCCTTCTCTTTGGGAAGTGTTTATATTCTTTTTGGAAAATAACCCTGATTTTAGCATTCGTAGTACAAAAAAGAAACGATTAGGAACGAGAAGAGAATGGGTGCAACGATGCAACTGGATGCAACCATTCCCTTGAAAAACTAAAGCAGACATGAAAAACCACCTCGCCCAATCATAAGTTGGGGAGGTGGTTTTTTTAGTTGCTTGTTCCCTTAACGGCCTTCACAGTTGCCAATGCAGCAGCTAGATCGTCATAGATGACATTCCCTACGACAACCGTATCTGCAATCGCAGCCATTTCTGCCGCTTGCTCCGGGTTACGAATCCCGCCGCCATAAAAGAGGTGGGCTTCGCCCGCGCCTGCCTTGGCAGCCTTTACGATTGCCGGATCGCCGTATGTACCGCTGTACTCCATGTAGACAATCGGCAAACGACAAATGTTCGTCGCTACTTGTGCGTACGCTTTGGCCTGCGAGGCATCCGCAATCGGACGTGCTTTCGTCAGCTGTGCTACGCCCGCTTCTGGATTTGCAATGATATATCCTTCTGTAATGATCTCATCCCAATGAATATAAGCGCCAAACGCTTGGAGCCCCGATACATGCGGAGCAAAAATCCAGTCTGGATCGCCAGCGTTCAGTACGAGCGGGATCAAGTACGAATCAAATCCCGGCACAACTGCATCCAACGAGGAAATCTCCAGGACAGCCGGCACTGCGTAACGACGCAATCGCGACATCAATTCGAGTGTATTGTCATAGGTCACACCGTACGTGCCGCCTACAATGATCCCATCTGTTCCGGACTCGCAAATCGTCTCCAAGGCCTCGTCATCGATTGTTTTATCCGGGTCTAGTTTAAATGTATGGCGCCAGCCACGATAGTCAATCAACGTTGCCTGCCTCCTAGCTATTTTCCGATCCGCTCAAGCGCCATCTGGTATCCATCATTTCCATAGTTCAAACAGCGTTTGACACGGGAAATGGTCGCCGTACTTGCGCCAGTCTCTGCTTCAATCTGATTGTAAGTAAAGCCTTTGCGGAGCATTCTCGCTACTTCCAGGCGCTGTGCGAGCGACTGCATTTCGTTCACCGTGCACAGATCGTCAAAAAATTGATAGCACTCTTCCATCGTTTCTAGGGAAAGAACAGCTTCAAATAACTGTTCCAGCCCTTTTCCTTTTAATTTTTCCAATTGCATGTCTGTCACCTCTGTTATATAGTCCGTCTTTCGAGCGGTTTCTCACTGTACAATTTTTAAGCACTAAAGCTTCAACAATTATCTTAGAAGAAACCGCCTTCATCCGCAAGCCCTAATCCTTACTGGAACTTGAGCGACTTCGACAGGCCCGGTGAGTTTGGCAATATAGCCACCCATGTATTTCCTGGCAAAAGCGGTGCTTCTTGCGTTAAAGCCGCGTCCTCATAGGCACGGATGACACCATTGCTGCGCTTCCATTTGACCTTGCGCGTTTTTCCTTGCTGGAATAAATAACCGTCCCCCGGGCCGATTACATCGACTGATAGACGCCCTTCTTTATCCAGCACGCGGTGTTTGGCGGAGATGACCAACAGATTGGTCGTGGACAACTGTTTCTTGTCGCTCAAGTCCAAGTGCGGCTTGCCTGCCGTGAAGCGCATGTATTTCTTTTGCTCGGCATCATATGTAAAAGCAGCTTTATTCAATGAGTGGAAAGTCAGATCTACCTGTGTAGCAGGCTCGCCTTCCTTGATCTCGGCACCCTCCGGCAAGAACGTGAAGTGAGGCACCTCTGCCGATTGACGCATCCCTTTATCCTGCATCGCTTTTTCCAAGAGCTCTGGCTTAGTGTACAGGTTATGCGGCATTTTGCGGAATTTTTCTCGCCAAAAGTATTGACCGTTCGGGATTTCATCCAGATGGCTGAGGTCTTTTCGCGCCAAGGTTTCCAGCGCATCCGGACTGCCTCCCGCGTGGACGAGGACCGCATCAAAACCAGTCCCGATCTGGATAAAATAAGGACGGATACTGCGGACGGGTCCAATTACTTCCGGTTTTTGGCTTTGGAATATCGCAAGAAAGCGGGTCATTTCCCCTTCGGACAATACCTCATAAATCATGTCCGCTTTGTTGACGCCTGTTTGTGGACGGGCGGGCGGAGCGTTGTTGATCATCACCATGATCGGTCGCTTGCTTCCCAGATTTTCGTGACTGCCAAGTCCTGTCATCGGTGCCTTGTACGCATATTCGATGGGCTGATTCGTTTCCGGTGGCGTTTGCACAATCGGATCAGGTATCTGCGGACTCGGTTGGGTGTCCACCGGCTTTTGACCGCAGGCCGTCGTTAAGAGCATGAAGGCTAGTACCATGAGAGACGATTTGACTGTTCGTTTCATATAAATCGCTCCTTTCCATCTCTCGTTGTCTTTTTTTCCCTGTTTCTTTTTCCAGAAGGATACAGAGGAATCCTGCTTCCACACGTTTTCCACGATTCTCATACGTCCATGCCACACATCTCGTTTTTGGCTATGCTACAATACTGATATAAAACAGATGCAAAGCGAGGCCGAAATCTATGAATACTCCCTACCTCGTCTATCTGGTGGACGATGAAACGAACCTGTTGGAGCTCTTGCAATCGTATTTGCAAAGTGCCGGATTGCAGGTGAAAGCGTTTTCTAGCGGCAAGGACGTCTTGCCGTTACTTGATGAAGAAACACAGCCACATTTGTGGATATTGGACATCATGATGCCCGACATCGACGGCTATGAGCTCTTGCGTCTCATCCGTGAAAAATCAAATGTCCCGATCATCTTCATCTCTGCTCGCGATCAAGATGTCGATAAAATCATCGGACTGGAACTGGGCAGCGACGACTACTTGGCGAAGCCTTTTCTCCCCCGTGAGCTGGTCATCCGTGCGAAAAAGCTGCTACAGCGCACCTATGAGAAGCCCGGTGCCACTGCTTCCTCTACCCAAACTTTCCAAGATTGGGTAACGGTTGATCCTTATATGATCTCAGAAAAAGGCAGACAAGTAAAAGAAGGCGACGAACTCATTGATTTAACCACAAAAGAATTCGAGCTCATCGTGTACCTTTTGCACAATCAAGGCCTGGCCTTGAATCGCGAGCAGATTCTGACCTCCATCTGGGGAGAAGACTACATCGGCTCAGACAGAGCTGTCGATGACTTGGTGAAGCGCATCCGCAAGAAAATGCCCAAGTTTCCATTGGAGACGGTCTATGGCTTCGGCTACCGAATGACGCGTATATGAGCAAATTCCGGCTGAAAAACCTGCCGATATCCAGGCAAATCCTCATTTTGTTCATGATCCTGACAAGCGTCCTCGGGGTTGGCCTTGGCGTCGGGTATCCACTGGCTGTCAAACAGTATCTGGTATCCAACACCTACTCGCTCTTGGAAGATGAGTTTTACACATTATCCCAGCATATCTCCTTCAATGAGCATAATGAGCTGCTGCCTGTTCCGGCTGCGGCCCCTTACTTTTTACAGCTCTTGCTCCAACGTTATGAGTACTCATTTGATATGATCGTCTATGCTGAAAACGGACGAGAGCTGGGCAGCCGAAGCAATGGCCGCATTCCGTACGAGGATGCCAAGGAGTTGTTCCAACAAGCTGCCTCGTATCCAAGCAACAAGCTCCAGCATGGTTCGTTGGACCGTGGAGCCGAGAGCTATTTGTTCGTCAGCAAAAAAATGGATTACCATGGCTTTCCCTACTACATGGTGCTCTTCTCCAAGGAACAGGAGCTCAACCAGATCAACTCGATTTTGACACGTCAGTTTTTGTTCATTTTTGGTCTGCTGCTGCTCGTAAGCTGGTTGTTGGCCGTGTGGTTTAGCGGGTATTTGAGCAGACCGCTGCGCACACTTGAAGAGCTGTGTAAGAAAATCGCTCGTCGTCAGTTCGATATCCCGCTTGCAATGGATCGCGGAGATGAGATCGGACAGCTCGCCCGCTCTTTCGATATGATGAAAAACCAACTGAAGGAATACGACGAGTCGCAGCAACATTTTGTCCAAAATATTTCCCATGAGCTCAAAACACCGATCATGGCGATTCAAGGATACACGCAAGGACTTATAGAAGGCGTCTTCCAGGGCCCTCAGGCGGAAAAAGGGCTTTCCATCATCATGGAAGAGAGCAAGCGCCTCGAAAAGGTTGTCGGACAGCTCTTGTATATCACGAAGATCGAGTCTGTCTCGCAAATGATGCAAGTCGACCGCGTCGACCTGTCAGAGATGATGCACCTGTTGAAGCAGCGGCTCTCCGTGCTCAATCCACAAATCGAGTGGGAATTAAATCTAGCAGCTGACTTGATCGTGGAGGGAGACGGCGAGCAATTGAGCACTGCGTTCGTCAATATCATGGAAAATCAACTGCGCTACGCCAAAAGCCGACTTACCATCACAGGAAGACACGCAGGAAAAAGCGTCGTCATCGCGATTTCCAATGATGGGCCACTCATTGAGGAGGCGCTGTTGCCGAATTTGTTCCAGCGTTTCCGTAAAGGAAAGTCGGGCAAGCATGGGCTTGGACTCGCTATTGCCCGTGCTGTCTTGGAAGCACATAAAGGAACGATCGATGCCCGCAACGATCCAGATGGACCTTGCTTTACGATGATCGTACCTGTTGAGTTTAAAGGCCGATTGAACTGAAAGAAGAGGACACGTGCAAATGTAAAAGAGTATGTATAAAAAAAGAAACACGTCTGGTTCATGGACGTGTTTCTTTTTCGAAATACTACTTTGGGAACAGTCTATGGGGCTGCAATTAATTTACTCATCGTTGATTATAGTTGCAATTTCAAGACCGATAAAGGTCGAAACTGCAAGCTTTTCTTCATTTAACACTTGAAACACATAATTCTTTGGGGAAAGGAGCGCTTGTTCCTCTTCATGTGTTAGATTTTCTTTTAGCTTTAGCTGTTGTGAAATAATATAGTTGTTGTCTACCCTATTTAGCACAATTGTAACTACTGAAGGGGATTCAACCAATAAGTTAGCGATTGTTTTTTCTCCAAGCATATCTCCAAAAGTGAAGTAGTAAGGTTTTTCAGTACTTAACAATTTTTCAATTAAATAATCTGAGATGTTAATGGTCATTTCTAAAGTAGCAATGTTATCTTTTCTTGTAATTTTGAGTAAGGAGTTTTTTATCTGGTGTCCGCTTATTTCTTCTGAGTAGTCCGTAACTGATAGGTAGGGTTTGTTTTTTATCGGGCTAGTTGGAGCATCGTTTTCAGTTTTTTTTTCTCCAATACCTGTTGGCTCTGCTTTTTTTTCAACTAAACCGGGTGGCTGGTCTGATACACAACCACTAATGAGGAGTGATACTGTCAGAAATAAACTAGATGTAATTAGTGTAAGGAAGGGTTTCATCAGAGTTTTCTTTCTTTCTTATCGCTGTATTCAATATAAGAATATTTAGCATCTACATATGGCTTCTTTTTCACTTTTGTACCTGAGTACGTGACAAGGTTCCCGATAGATTGTATTGCCTTTGAACCGTACTCGATAGTAGTGATCGTCATAGGCGCAATATTCCAAGTCATTGTGGTGGTTTCCGTAGTCTCTGTTCCGAATGAAACCTCTGCGCTGACCCCAACTTTCCCCTCAATTAATCCCCAATTAACCTTAGCCTCATACTGTGCACTTCCCTTAAAAGTTAGGAATGTTTTCCTTGAAACACTCCTACTTAAAGCATCCGGTAATGAACCCTCGTTCCTAAACTCGAATGTTTTACCTGGAACTTTGTATCTTACGTTTCTATCTACTTCATATACAATTTCATCAGGAATTGCCGTAGGCTTTGCACTCCCATTATTAATGGGTAACGGTTCAAAATCATACTCGACAGGCGTATTCCAAGTTATTTCTTTAACTTTCACGTTTCCTACTTTCTCGTATTTGATAGTTGGCGCTTCTGCAAACGCAGAACTTCCTCCAGACACCAATAGAATACCAGCCAAAAATGATGTAATAATTTTTTTGGTTAACATTAAATTTACCTCCTATATTTTTTCATTTTTTCAAACTACAATCCTCATTTACTTAATGTCGATTATAAAAATTCATTCAATTCCGTATACATCTCAGCTTACACCCTCTGCTAATTTCTCAAAATCAATTGCGTCCTCGGTACTCTTAGTTACATGTTCCGAGATCTTAGCGATTTTCTCTGCACTTTCAGCAGACACAGGTGTCGATACTACTAATACGGGAGCTAGTAACATTGAGAACGTGACAAAAGGAACTAACACTCATTTGAATCTTTTCATAGCCTTTCACTCCTTATTATATTGATAGGAATAACTATATCGCAATTTCCAATATTAACCTTATTTCGGTTTTTCTAGAAAATATAATCCAATTAGAAAAAATGGTTAAATATGTAACTTTTGGTCAAAACCACATGCTATAGTATCCATAAAAAGAAATTTACTAAGGGGGGATATGTAGTTGTGTTAGAAGTCAAAACATTTGGCAACGTACTAAAAACTTATCGAGAAAGAGCTAATCTAACGTTGGCTGAATTGTCAAACAAGACAGAGATATCGACCGCTACAATTAGTAAAATCGAAACAGATTCTCTCACTCGTCCAAACATGCGTAATGTTATCGAGTTAGCGAAAGAATTAAAGATACCTTTATTTCAGGCAATTACACCGTATTTAGATAAGATCAAGCGTATAGAAACTCTTGAATTTTTATTAGAAATTGTACTAGAACAGGGGAATACCAGCCTTATACAAAAAGTCGCACTGCGACTCCTTGAATGCCCTAAAAATAATACGTTTTTGTCACTGGATTACCTATACCAACTAGCTGGCAACATGGAAAAGGGAGAATTGCGCGTGGCGATCTACGATATCATTTCTCACTACTCCCGTGAACATGGAATTCCTGTATATTTAGCCCGTTCTTTGTACCAAAAGTACATGATTCGACGCGAGAATTTCAAAGAATTAGATCAAACCTACATAGAGGGTAAAGAGTTACTGCATTACATGGGCTACTTACATAGGGACGAGCGTATTCTTGCTAATTACAAGTTAGGAGTACATGCATGGTGCCGTAAATTGTACGAAGAATGTATCCAGCTCTGCAAACAAGGAATAGACCAAGATCCGAGTCAGAGTGAGAGAAAAGCGGCGGCTATCCTAACAATTATCACATCGTATATGGAACTGGGAGACTATATCCTCGCGACCGTGTACCTAGACAAATACGATGAGTTCAATTTCCCTCAAGTGCGTAAAAACGCACAATATCTTCGAGCGAAACTATATGTAAAGACTGAAAAGTTCACTAAAGCGATACCCGCTCTACAAGAGTGCTTGGAGCGCCAAGATCAAAATGACCGACTTCCTATCGCAAATGACCTACTGGCAATCTATTTAACGATGAACAACAAAGAAGGTATGCAGAATATTTTTTCAACAGAGTCTACGTTGATACCTGCAGCCCCAAACACTCCAAGCAAATATGAACAATTGGGCTTATATTACCGAGCTAAAGGTGTTTTTTATCTTCAACAAGACTCTGAAGAGTTGGGCGTGAACAGTCTTATAGAAAGCCTAAATTATTTTGGGAAAATCGGTGCGCTGGAAGAAGTGAATCGGAGCTTCACTACACTTCTGGAATACCACATCATAAACGGAAAGAAATTTTCTCTTGATCTACTCCAAAATTTGTCAAAAGTGTATAATGGAATCAATTTCCAATCATGAAAGGTGGGTACTCATGAAAAAATTGATTCTGTCTTTATGTGTCTTTTCTGCGCTATTTGTAGTGCCATTGACGGCTGAACCATCAATGGAACCACAACCAACAAAACCAAGTTACTACCCTGATCCCGGCTGGTAAACAAGATAAATACGCTTATCATCAGTAGTTTCGATTATGTTTCAAATCGGACTCTCAACATACAAAATGTAACTAGGGAGACAGAAAAATCCTTTTTCTCAACTCTCTCTTCAGGTAATACTCGTTAAAGAGCTCAAATGACGATTGCACTTACAGGAGGGGACACTTGTCCTCTCTTTTACTATTCTAAAAAAGAAATTCAATAATAGCGTAAGAAGATACCGTGACAAAACCGAGCTTCTCATACACGTGTACCGCCGTAGGATTATCGGCAAAGACCATCAAATAAACATTCGCAGACTTCGCCAAGCCTATCCGGGAAATATCTGAGCTGATTTGCGTACCCAACCCTTTTTGCCGATGATGAACAGATGTTCCAATGTCCCGATTTCTACGTAGGCTTCGTCATAGACATGAAAGCCTGCTACAGCCATCGGTTCCTTTCCTTCCAAAAAGAGTGTGATGTGTGGCATTTCTGCTACTTCCTCTGCTCGAAAACTAATCATGCCGAGCTCTGCCGCCATATTCTCCACGATCTATGCTTCGGATAACTCTAGTATTCGTGATTCTCCCACAGGTAAAAGACGCTCAGGATTAGTTAGTTTCATCAAATACATGGTACGTGTGGCAAGTATATTCGGAATCTGTACGCGCGACAGGAGAGGCTCTGCTAATGCGATCACGCCCTTTTGTCCATCTGGCAGGCTGCCATCTAGCACTTCTTTCAGATAGGAGAGCATCTGCACCACCTCGTAATTCTCCCCCCTCTCTACCACATGAAGAGAAAACGCGTGAAACGGCATCCCTTTCAAGTAAGACCCGATGGCAGTTACTTCTCCTTGGACACTGTCCGCTACGACGCCGCGCCTGTCCGTTCGCAAGTACATATTCCCGTATAAAATGCACGAATTTTCTAACGAATTTTATTCCAAAAGCTTGCGTTGTTCATGACCTGTTCGCAATTTTAGCAAAGAAATCACTCCTTCTAACGATTCCCTATTGACGTTGTCGTACTTCACGGTTACCATGGTAAAAATTTCTCTATTAAAGAGGCAATTCAAAAAATCGAGACCAACTTCACCTAGGAGGAGAGAATCGTGGCTTTTTATTACACAGAACCATCTCGGACGTTTAATGAATTTTTGTTGTTGCCAAATCTCACCACAAAAGAATGCACTCCGAACAATGTGGACTTATCCACTCCGATTACCAAGTATAAAAAAGGTGAAAAGCCTGCCATCTCACTAAACATACCGTTCTCATCCGCAGTCATGCAAGCAGTTTCCGACCATCATATGGCGGTCGCATTGGCTAGATGTGGCGGTATTTCGTTTATTTTTGGCTCCCAGTCCATCGAGAGCCAGGCAACCATGGTTCGCAAAGCAAAAGGCTACAAGGCTGGTTTCGTCGTTAGCCGCTCCAACCTGACACCAAGCCATACGCTGAAAGACATTTTGGATTTGAAAGAGGCGACAGGCCACTCCACCGTTGCCATTACGGAAGATGGTACGGCAAAAGGCAAGCTGCTCGGAATCGTAACAGGTCGCGATTATCGCATCAGCCGCGACTCTCAGGACAAACTCGTCAGCGACATCATGACGCCATTCTCGAAGCTGATCTATGGCAAATCCGGCATCTCACTCTCCGAAGCCAACGACCTGATCTGGGAGCACAAGCTGAACTGCTTGCCAATCGTAGACGAAAATCAAAATCTCGACTTCCTCGTTTTCCGCAAGGACTACGATTCCCGCAAAAACAATCCGCTGTCCCTCTTGGACGCGAACAAGAGCTATATCGTAGGTGCCGGTATCAATACAAAAGACTACAAAGAGCGCGTCCCTGCGTTGGTAGAAGCAGGCGTTGATATTCTGGTCATCGACTCCTCCGACGGCTTCAGCGAATGGCAAAGCGAGACGGTTCAATATGTAAAAGAAAACTTCAATGTTCCGATCGGTGCAGGTAACGTAGTAGATAAGGAAGGCTTCCGCTACCTCGTGGAATCGGGCGCAGATTTCATAAAAGTAGGAATTGGCGGCGGCTCCATCTGCATTACCCGCGAGCAAAAAGGAATCGGACGCGGCCAAGCTTCTTCCCTCATTGAAGTGGCAGCAGCTCGCGACGAGTACTTCAAGGAAACAGGCATTTACGTTCCGCTCTGCTCCGACGGCGGAATCGTACACGACTACCACGTGACAATGGCTCTGGCTATGGGTGCAGACTTTGTCATGCTGGGACGTTACTTCGCTCGCTTCGACGAAAGCCCGACCAAAAAAGTGAAGATCGGCAACAACTTCGTGAAAGAATACTGGGGAGAAGGCTCCAACCGCGCTCGCAACTGGCAACGCTATGACACTGGCGGCAAAAGCAGTCTCGTCTTTGAAGAAGGCGTAGACTCCTACGTACCATACGCAGGAAGCCTGCGCGAGAACATCGACCGTACCTTGAGCAAAATTAAATCAACCATGTGCAATTGCGGATCGCTCTCCATCTCAGAGCTTCAGCAAAAAGCGCGAATCACCGTCATCTCTGCTACTAGCTTGGTAGAAGGCGGCGCACATGACGTTATCTTGAAAGAAAGCAGCATGGCTGCTGAGTAATACAATCGACGCGTAAACACAAAAAACCAGTCTGCAGCTCACAATGCTAGCAGATTGGTTTTTTTCTTAGGGCACCCACACTCAGTAAGAGAACGGGCAAGAACAAACCGTAGGTCAAGGAATAAGGCATCCAAATTTCTGAAACGAAAGTATCAAAATAAGAGCGGTTAGGCATCGTCGACAATGCCACCACAATCATGATCATCCCCAGTGGCAGTGTCAATTGGCGGTAATCCCGCAACCCCACTGTATATGCGATCCCACAGCTCGTCGCATAATAGCAAATGGTAATTTTGACAAAGAGCGTGATAAACCAGATGACGGCCATCATCACTTCTATTCGCTCCAAAAAATTGCCGATACTGATTTTTTGCGCAAGTGTGTAGCTTGGGTAGGCGAGCAGTACGGTAATATCGGCACCTAAAACCAAGATTGCCACAGCAGTAATCACCGCAAGGAAGAAATTAACCAAGAGGATGCCCAAGATATAAGCTTTTGCCGCACGCGCTGGCCTTTTTACCAAGGGAAACAGCACGATCAGAATGACTGTTTCCAGCAAATAACCCATGTACCTGAAGTTCCCCCCGAAAACAGGAGCAAATCCATGCGCAAGCACGGGCTTCACATTTTCTATTTTGATCTGGGGGGAGATAAATGCAATCAAGATAAAAAAAAGCAACAGAAAATACGGAAACAACAGCTCGCTCACTCGAGAAAAGGCTTCTGCTCCACTGCGGACCCCCATGACGATGATCACTAGAAAAAGGACAAGAATAATTTCAATGGGGGTCTCCTGCATAATCTGCGTCGTGACAAAATCGCCAATTTCCATCAGCATGAGTGAAGCGTCGATGAAGAAATAGCTGATGAACAGAACAGCTACCACTTTCCCCATCCACTTTCCCAATATTTCCTCGCTGTACTGAAAGATCCACTTGTTCGGATACCGCATACTCAGCGAAACATACAGATAGGTTAAAAGAAAGCCTTCCCCCCACCCGATGAGGGCGGAGATCCAGGCGTCTTGCTTGGCAGCGGTAGCAGTAAGGGATGGTACGTACAAAATCGCATCACCAATCCCAAAAAGCGCCACGATTATCATGAATTGCCTTGCGCTAATATGACCGTTGTCTATCAATTCCTCTCGCTCCCCCGCCTCATTGCTGGATACTGTTTCATTCCACAGTTCCAAAAATGAAGTCGCTGAATGGTTTATAGACAAATGTGATCCAGTCCAACGGGTTCGGAATATTCGCCTCAAGCGATTCGGCTATGCCAAGTCCCGTCCCAACTACAAGGAAAATGAAGAAAACCAGCATTTCCTTTTTCATCGCGTTCCTTCTCATATAAGGCACCTCAAAGAGGGCAATGAGTAGGCTGATCAGCAAAATCAGTATGATGATCCACATGCTGTGCAGTGCACCTACTTTTTCGCTGGAATACCTTTACCATTTCCCCAGATGGAAAAAGTTATGCTCTAATCCTTTTTTATGAAAGGAATAAACGAATTACCCACCTTTCCTGTCCGCCTGAGCTTCACGTCTGTTTTGATTTTCACTTTCAGATTGGAGAATTGAGAATCCCAATCCTCTTTCACCTTTTCCCACCCTTTGGGGTCATTTCGGTAGATCGACTGCCCAAATCCGAAAACATCCGAGTGATATTGCTTTTGCGCTTTATGAACGGCACTTACGATTTTCTCTCTGATTCTCTTTTCCACATCCTCCTCCAATTTGTACATGGTTTGGGGATTGGACAAATCTTTCGGACACGCCACCTCGCCTACATTTCCTTCTGCCGAAACACTCACTTCTATTTGCGGGTTGCCATTCTTCACCTTCCCGTTGACCGTTGTTTTGCTCCGAATAATCTCAATGACGATTTTATGTTTTTTGTCACAAGGAATTTCTTCTACTGTACTGTCCACTCTGTCTGTGATATAGCTGAATCCGATACTTTCCTCTTCGTTCAACCAACCCAGCAGCTTATCTTTTTTGAAGACCCCAATGTCCTGATACTTCAACAGATTGGGCTGGCTATTTTTTTGGGAACTCATATCGGATGTACCCATATGTACCTTGCCTTTCAGCGTAGCACCTACCAGTACCGGCTCTACACCTTCCCGGAGCAAATCAGCAATAACTTCATCCAATTGCATAGAGACAATCGATCCCCAGGACTTTTCTGCCGTTTCCAAGCTTTTATAGAGCTTCGTTGCAGGGATTTTTTCCAACGGGTCGATCATGCTGAGGATTTGAAGCGCTGTTGTATCCTTCGCCAGAATGACATAAAAATCAGGTCGAACCTCATGATCGCGAAATAATAAGTCCAGCGACTCTTTTATCCCTTCTCTTGCTACCTGCTCCCCCAAAACCAGCACCTGGATATGGGAAAAATACAGCCTTCTGGGCGTTTCCGTTGTCATTCTCCGAATTCCCTCAAAAATGCTCGATGCCCGCATGCTGTAAGTGGCAACAGCTGATTGGCTTATCTTCCCGCTCTCTTTTGATGCTACCGCTCCGGGATTGACGATTTGGGCGGAAATCACATATTGCCCGTCAATCTTGTCAATACCTGTTCCCATGACGATCGCCAAATCATTCAATTCTCTGCGGTTCCAGCAGCCTGTCAACAAAACGAGAAGAGTCAGGGCCAGGAGGAACATACCTATTCGCTTCATGCCGTATCCACCTCGGCTATTAATTTCTCATCACATCGGCACGATACTTGCGCTATATTTTACTTTTTCGTTCTCTGACGCTATTTTTCTGGCGCAAAAAATGGGGACGCGTATGCATCATCCAGATCGGAATCCGAAGCAGCGTATCCTTTTGATCAGACAGATTCACAGGGGCAAGCGGAGCCATATACGGGACACCAAACGAGCGCAAAGTGCACAGGTGAATGCACAAGGCGATCATTCCCACAAATATGCCGATAAAACCAAAGCTGGCGGCAAGTGCTATCAAGCCGAACCGCAACAGGCGAATCGGAATGGACATGGAAAAGGAAGGGAAGACAAAGCTGGTGATAGCCGTTATGGAAACGACGATGACGGTAGCGGGTGAAACCAGTCCTGCCTGCACGGCAGCTTCCCCCAACACGAGTGCTCCCACGATGGAAATCGCGGACCCAACCGCCCTCGGCATGCGTACCCCTGCTTCTCGCAGCATTTCAAAAGTAAACTCCATTAACATCGCCTCGACTGCAGCAGGGAATGGCACTCCTTCACGCTGGGCAGCAATGCTCATGATCAGGTTGGTTTGCAGCATTTCCTGATGAAAGGTGGTAATGGCGACATAAAGGGATGGACCTAGCAAAGCGATAAAGAAAGAAATGAGCCGCAAAATACGCAGGATCCCAAAATCCGCACGCATGTAATAATCCTCTGGAGACTGGAAGAATTGGACAAAGACTGCTGGTACCAACAAAACAATCGGTGTACCGTCCACCAGAATGGCGACGCGCCCTTCCAACAGCCCAGCTGCCACCGAGTCTGGACGCTCCGTATTGTAAATCGTCGGAAATGGAGTGAAGGTATGATCCTGAATCATTTCTTCGATGTTTCCGCTCTCCAAAATACCGTCGATCTTAATCTTCCCCAGCCGCTCTCTCACTTCTGCTACTACGCTATCCTGCACGACTCCTTTTATATACATCATGGCGACTTTGGTTTGGGTCATCTCCCCAATCGGTACGGTCTCCAACCAAAGATTGCGATTATTGATCCGTCTGCGCACCAAAGCCGTATTGGTCCGGAGGTTTTCCGAAAACGCTTCTCTGGAACCCCGAACCACGGTTTGCACAGAAGTCTCCTGAACACCACGATCTTCCCACTGCTTCGTATTTGCGATAAAGCCGTACGAATACCCATCTACCAAAATAACGGTATCCCCCGTCAATATCGCATCATACAAATGGTCAAAGTCATAGACCTCTTCCACTCCACCGATCGTGAGCAAGAAGTCCTTCATCAACATCAACGGATCGGCTTCTACAAGGAAGGCGTTTTTATTGGCATGAAGCATGAGAGACTCCATGAAGCCGCTAATCATATTTTTGTCGACCAGACCCTCGGTGTATAAAATCCCCACCTGCATCTGATTGACAGCCTCCAGACGCACTTGGCGCGTTACAAGGTCTGTGCTGTTACCCAGCTCTCGCTTCACCTTTTCCAGATTTTCGTCCAACGAGCAAAGAAAGGGCGCAGCTTGTTTTGCTGAATGGCTCATTTCAAATCACTCTTTTTCCAGTTCGGGATATGTTTACTATCCCTCATGGCTCTGGGGTCTATGCTGTACACAAAAAAGCCCCCTTAATGGAGGCTTTTGGACTGACTATATTAATCAACAACTGTCACGGTTGTTACGGCAAACGATAGACGGCAAATGGTTCCCCGTTTCGGTACGCATCACTCAATCGGTCCAGCTCTGCCAAGGTCGATTCATCCAACGTCAAAGCTGCACTTTGCAAATTATCCGTAAGCTGCTCTACACTGGTCGCGCCCACGATCACCGAAGAGACAGCCGGCTTGTGCATGAGCCAAGCCAAGGACAGCACACTAGAGGATACACTAACCTCCGCCGCTACCTGACTGATTTTACGTCCAAACTCCAGCTTGTCTTCACTTAGTAGCCGTACGAAACGCGGCTCCTTATCTGCCCGCGAACCAGTCGGGGTCTGTTCTGCGGAGGTATATTTGCCTGTCAAAATTCCGCCAGCAAGCGGGAAGTACGGAATGATCCCCACCCCTTGATCCAGACATAGCGGTACGAGTTCACGCTCCGGTGTCCGATCTGCCAGCGAGTAGCTGACCTGCGTCGATACGTAACGATTCAACCCTTCCCGCTGACTGATGCCAATTGCCTTCATCAATTCCCAAGCCGCATAGTTGGAAGCCCCAATGTAACGCACCTTCCCAGATCGAACCATGTCATCTAGTGCGCGGAGTGTTTCTTCCAAAGGAGTCTCTGGATCAAACGTATGAATTTGATATAAGTCCACATAATCGGTGCGCAAACGCTTCAAGCTGTTCTCCAGCTCCAGCATCAGGTGGTAACGCGATGAGCCTCTCTGATTCGGTCCTTCGCCTTTTACCAAGCCAGCCTTCGTCGCCAAAACGACTTCGTGCCGCTTCCCTTCCAGCGCCAGCCCGATGATTCGCTCCGATTCTGTTTGCGTGTAAATATTTGCCGTATCAATAAAGGTAATCCCGTTTTCGATTGCGGTATGAATGATGCTTACTGACGTTTGCTCATCCGCACGCCCTCCGAATGAGTTCGTGCCTAATCCCAATGCTGATACCTTCAATCCACTGCCACCAAGTCGGTAGTATTTCATATTGTGATCGACCTCTTTTCATAATAGGAGTGCTCTTCCATTATCTCCTATTTGGGTGGGGATTGAAAAATAAGATTAAGAAAGTTTATTTTTCGAAATATTCTGAATTTTTTTCATGGTTCTTGATACACACATTTGGGATACATTTAAAAAATCTGCTGTTTGCGTCTGATTGTAGCCTGCCATCCTTAGTTGCAGGACTTGCCACTCTTTTAATGAGATTTGATTTTGCAGTTGCGCAAGCAAAGCAGAAACATATAGCTTGTCCAGCACGTACTCTTCCACGTCTCGTCCATCGTCCTTCAAGACATCCATAACGGTGGCAGCTTCATTGCTCGAAGCGGATGCCTTCAAGTATGGCTCCTGTAAATACTTCACAGGTCTCCCGACATCTAGCGCTTTTTTGATCTGTTCCTCATTTTCACCCAACAGTATCGATAACTCTTCTATTGTAGGGAGATATCCCAGGTCTGCTTCTATTTTACTGATGTGTTGGAGAATCGTTGTGGCCGTTCTAGTCGGCCGTACAATATTTCCGCTGTCTCGCAAAAAGCAGTTGATCTCCCTCACAATCGTTATGACTGCAAAGGACGAAAACTTCACGCCTCTTGCTATATCAAAGGCTTTGATAGCCTTGATGATTCCCATTCTTCCCAATTGCAAGATATCCGCTTTTTCCAAGCAATATTGCCTCACTAATGTCTCTGGCTTTCCGATATATTTGTGCACAGAATGCCAAATGAGATCTTCATTTGCGACTATCACTTCACCAAGATACTCACTATCTTCCTTGCAGCGGCGAATATTCTCCATGTTATACAAGGAGTATTGTTCTTTATTCTTGCCAACTCTCTGTTTTATGAACATGACATGATCACTCATAATACCTCCTCCCAGCCTATCTTTCTGATTCTCTTAATAAGCCGTTCATTTTTTTGTAATGGGTCATGACTTTTGTATAGTAGCCATCGTGATAACGATTTCGGTCAACATTTCCCTCACCTTGGTTATAGGCGATGATACTTAAACGAAGGTTTCCATATTTCTTTTGCAAGAGATCCAAATACTTGATACCTGTTTGTAGATTGATCACGGGATCAAACAGGTCATCAGGATGAGCTCCCAGCCATCTTCCTGTGCGCGGCATGATTTGTAATAATCCTCTAGCGCCCTTGCCAGAAATCGCGTCGTGCTGAAAACGGCTTTCCTGCCAGATCATTGCCATGATCAATACCGGATCTATTTCGTATTGCTCGGATAATCCAAAAATTGTTTCTGTATAAAGCTCGACTGTAGCTTTATCAAGTCTCGGCGCAACCTGTGTGATTACGTTTGCAAGTTCCTTTTTTCTATGCAACTGCCTATCTGTGTCCCTGGCCAGTTTCATCACAGGATGAATTTCCGACAGCCCCTTTTCTACGGCTGGCAGAACAGCATTTGCGGGAATGAACACTGCGGCAACAATGCCGATTAGTTTTGTTAGCACGTAACTCGCTTTTTCAAATGTAGCTGATGGACTGCTTGCAGAATGTTTTTCTGCATTCTCTCCACCCCGATTGCTGTATCCAGTGTACGTACCGATCGGCGTGAAGCGTGGGCAAGGGAAAGATAGGCATCCTGCACCTTTAGCAGCATGGCATTATTCGTATCTACTTCGGTCCGCAGAAAAAAGGTTGCATCGGGTCGCTTCGTCAAATCACTCATGGTGGCATACCAGGAAAGAGGAGTATCCTTTATATAGAAGTAGTAATAATTGGACAGTTCGTAATGATCAATGATGATAAAATCAACGTTTTCCTTCGAAATCCTCGCCATTTCTCGCTGATAGTCCAGAAAATCCGCTTCAAAAAGCTTTCCTACCGCTTTCTCATCTAGCTCAATTTCGCAGCGAAGCCACATACCAATGACCGCTCCGATTGGGGTATCTAAACGTGGAAACGATACTCTCCGCACTTTATATCCGAGGCACCTCAAATTTTCTTCCAGCAACGCCGCTTGGGCTTCCTTCACATTGGCGTCAATTCCTTCAAAAGCGACAATCGTGGGCTGTCTCATGGCACTACATCGTCTCCTCATTTGTCGAGATTTCCTCTGCTGCTTCACGAAGCTGTTTCTCTGCTTCAAGCTCAGCAGCCTGAGTAGCCAAATGCTCTGCTAGCATTTGCTCGAATTCTTCCTTTGTAATCTCATAAATCTCGGAATGGAGTCGGTTCACCGTGTATCCCATACCGTCGGTCAGTAAAAAGTTAGTGTAGGTCAACGGCTCCTCACGAAACTCCTGCTTTTCGTAATCGAAGGCAATGACTGCTTTTTCAATGCCCGCTACGCAACCGCCGAACCAAATATTTACCTCTTCTTCTCCACCTTCAGCTGTAGGTGTTGTATGCATATTGGTCGGAACGTGTACATATTTTCCAATGACCTGATGAGAGAGCTCCTCGGTCAATTCCTCATTCATCTTTTTCAACAAAACTGCCATGCTGGATCATTCCTTTTCATCGATTATTTGTGTATGCCTACAACTCACCGTACTGCTTCAAAATCGCCTTGATGATTTGGCACACTCTTTCCTTGCTGATATTGAATCTCTGACCAATTTCCTCATGGTAATAGCCTTCACTTCTCATTTGGAGAATTAGCTTGTCTCGCGTGGACAGCTTCATATACTCCATGATGTCGATCATCATCTCTACTTCCTCATATCGAAACTCCTCGCTCGGAGCAGCAATACGGCTGATCATCGTTTCCTCTTCATTCTCATCTCCACCAGAGACAAGAACTGCATTACTGTTTGTCAGGTTTTTTTGCGTGCCGGCTTTCCGCAAGCAGTCGCGAATTTTATTCGTAATCACATGATCGACAAAGGTAGTCACTCTAGCTTTTTCCTGATCGTAATCCTTCATCGTGCGATACACCTTTAAGAGAACCTCCTGAACGACATCATCATGGGTCATTCCAGCAAACGTCATTCCGGTCAGCTTGGCTTCACAGTTTTCTTTTGCCTTCTGCAAAAAATCATCGACTTTCCCTGCGAAAAATAACTCGTCCATTTGGTGAAGTTGATCTGTCATGTACTTCATCCCCTCCTCATGCTCCTATTCACAGTTGCTCTATCACACTAGGTAATTGGAGGAGGGTTTTAGCAACCAGTTTTCAAAACTTTTTTCGGACAAGTTTGCAAGGTACCAGCCGTGAATACTTTTCCATTCAAAATCTTCCATGAAGCACACTGACGCTTGATGTACCAGTGGCAATCGCGGCAAATGTCATGAACCACACAACGACAAGTCATGGGCACAACATCCTGTTCCTTTGCTGACATCACGATGTCATTGACTGTCATTTTCTTTTGGCAGGCATTTTCATAATCACATCCCTGACAGGCCATGCTACCCACCGATCCTGACGATCCCGATTCCTTTTAGGGACTCAGGATTCACTTGAACATGCTCGCGAAAGAACTCTTCCAAAACGGCTATGGGGGTGTCTTGGGTCGACGTATATTTCATGACCTGCACCTGCTGTCCATCTGCCGAAAAACTAATCTGATATAACATGGTTTCTCCCCTCCTTTTGCCTCTTGTCGAATCTATACGAAGCGAATTGAGATGTATTAAGCGGATTTTGAAAATAAAAAAACCTCTATCGAGGCCTCTTCATGGAGGTGCGACCGCGTTTTAACGGAAAGTTTTTATGCGCTCCGGAAAGTTTAAATATGGTTGCTTTCACACTGTGAAGCGATTAAACTTTCCTACACGAAAAAAAAAACCAGCCGTTTATTCCA
This sequence comes from Brevibacillus sp. BC25, assembly GCF_000282075.1. Taxonomy (NCBI): domain Bacteria; kingdom Bacillati; phylum Bacillota; class Bacilli; order Caryophanales; family Paenibacillaceae; genus Brevibacillus; species Brevibacillus sp. BC25. Next base: position 116,807 of record NZ_AKIX01000016.1, on the reverse strand, counting down.
GCTGGTCCTCTACGTATAATTCCTCTATCATTTCCTTTGTTATATTCATCTTCCCAAATTCCTGACAAACTTTTTGAAATCCAAGCAGCAATGAATCATTCTCTGTGAAAACCTCGTTCAGATCCATTCCCACCATACCAAGCGCGTCACTAAGCTCCTCCCAGCCTTCGCGATCGATGTCCTCTCCTAGTAGAAATTCAGCTAATGCGGCAATAATTACGACATACAATACGGCTTTTTTGGAATCTCTCATTCTTATCCCCTCACTTTTTTCGTTTGAGATAGGATAGACCGTTTTGAATGAGTTTTCTCCCTACAAAAAGAAAAAGCCCTCTGCGGGGCTTACTTTACATCTGAGATGATTTTTTGAATCAAACTTTCATCAATCAAATGGCTGGCTACTGTCAATGCCTTTGCCATTCGTTCCTTATCTCCATCAAAAACCTCGTGAATAATGTGACGCACACTTTCTTCATTTAGCATGAAGCTCTTGGCCATCGCCATAATCCCAACAACGGCTTCATGATCTTCGAGCACCTTCGCAGAAACTTTTTCCTTCGTTTGTTGAATGATGATTTGTATCTTATCACTTCGCAATGTTATGACCTCCTGGCTTATTTACGACCGAATATGTATTCCAAGGGAGACATCTTCCTCATCTGTCTAACCTATGAACGTAGAAGGAGCACATTTTGTTCCAAAAATTCTCAGCAAAAGGGGGTGAATCATTCGTGGTTGTCGACCTCTATCATCATCTCTATGAATTACTGTCTACGGATAATCAGTTGCTCGCATTACTCGGAATTGCTCCAGAGGACAAGGACTCCCTATCCAAGCAGATTATCAAACGAAGAAAGCTCGCTCAGCTATCTGATGTTACGAAGCCTCTCCTTTCCTTCTACGCAACTTCCGGAAAGCGCGACACCGATAATCCCCTCCTTCTCACCAGCTTCTTCCGATTAGATGTGATCACGCCCGATGATGTCGAGCTGGCGCATCAAATCGCGAACCATCTTTTCCATCTCTTAGACGGCAAAAGCTTATCGATGAATGGAATAGAAGGTTTGGACACGTATGTTGTCTCCCAGCAGGAATCCGATACCGGCCATTCCTCTGCGTACTGCTTCACACTGATCACGAAGTTTACTTTGCAAGTTTGTTAGACATTTCAAAACCCCGTCTATCCTATGACAAGCTGATCGCGATTCCCTTTCCAACACGATTCAGCAACAGCAACCAAATCCCCTATCTAGAAGGAGTGACTTTCATTGTCTAAAAAAATGATTATCAAAGGTGTCGGTCAATTTCTTGCCAAACGCGCTTCCAAGGATGGAAATGGCGTCGAAGTCATTACGCTTGGTAATATGCAGGACTTGAAAATTGATATGAATGTTGAAATGGAGGATATCTTTGGCGGCGATGGACTCTTCGCCATTGACACTCTCGTCAAATCGAAAAGCATTGAGATTACCGCAACGGATGCCAAATTTGATCTGGGCGCACTTGAGCTCATGATGGGCTCCAAGCTGCAAGAACAAAAGAGCGACTATGTGTATGTGCTGGGTGAGCAGAAAGCAATCACAACTGGCAGCCTAGATCGTTCTGCATCCACTGGCGACGCTGGTGTTTGTGAAGTTGACTTTGGCGGTACCCTCTTCAACGGCGGCGGATTTGCTGTTCGTCTGAAAAATAGCAATCGCCTGTTGAAGCAAGTAAACTTGAGCACGTCTGCTGCTCCAAAAGCTGACGAATTCATGGTGGATACATTCAAGGATGGCAGCGAAGATAAAGCTCGTCTCATCTTCTCTCCTGCCCTCCTTAATGAAGATGTGGTCTTCAACTATCAGCGAACCGAAACCGTAGACGTGGTCGACATTTTGATGGATGAAGTGCCATTCCCGGTTCATGTTGTCCATCACGGCTCTTTCCTGCAAAAAGACGGAACCTATGCAGGTATTGAAACAGAGCTGTTCTCCTGCATGGCAAAAGGTAGCTTCTCGATCGATGCGGCACGCTCCACAGCCAGTACTTCCGCTATTTCCTTGTCCGTTATCGATCCAGAGCGAGCAGATGGCAAGCTAGGCAGTGTGAAACGCTTCGTATCTAACAAAAAAGTGTAAATCTTTCGAGGTTAAGCAAGCTGAGTGGAGAGTATCATGCTCTTCGCTCTTGCCTTGCTCTTTTAAAAAGGGAATAACTTACAACGAATCATAGCGAACGAAATCACATTCAGCAAGTGGATAAATTTTACTGATGATTTCTCAGATTGTACAAGGAGGGATTTTTCCATGCTAAACCACCAAGAAGATCTGGAAAAAAAACACGCAGAGATGATGAACCAAGAAGCTATAGAGCGTATCAAAAAACAGCAGGAAGCTGATCTGGTAGAAGCTATTTTCTTTGAAGATGACAGTGAAATCATGCTGCGTGACGGCAAAACCTACCGGATTCCGCCTGTGACCTTAAAAGACGCCCGCATCCTGATGAAAAAGCTAGGAACCGTCCATATCGACGCGATTATCCTTAATTTTCTCCCCTACGAAAACAAGGAAGAAGATTTATTCGATATCCTGCTTCTGGGCTTCCGCAACTATCCTACAGTCACTCGCGAGTACTTGGATGAACATTGTGATTTGGAGACGGCCAAAAAGCTTATTAACATTTTAATTGGCCTAAACGGCTTAAAAAAGTAGAGAGTGGCGAGGGTGACAGTTCCACGATTCGCGATATGGAATCTGGTGAGCCACTTGATTGGGGCGATCTATTTTTTCATCTCCATAAGGACTGCGGTTTGAAGAAATGGGATATTTGGGAGTACACCCTTCCCCAAGTAGCAGAGTTAATGAAGAGAGTGAACAAATACATTCAATTTGAGGTAGAGACACGCATGGGATTTCCTTTCTTGAGAAGAAAGGGAACGAATTCTGTCGACAGCTCTCCCCATGCATCTAGCTCGCAAGACTATCAGGAAATTTCCGAAGACGATATTGCCGTACTTGGCAAAGTGTTAGGTGGTCTATAACCCGTTTCTGTCTATTCTAAGACCAGAACGGGATTTTTCTTTTGAGGAAGGTGATATTCATGGAAACTCAACGTTTGACCGATGCCCTCCGCTCTATAACGAGTGCTGCACGGAGTTCTGTAGAGCAGTCGGCATCCTCATTTCGTGCCCAACAAGCTACCCCATTTTTTCAAGCACTGCATCAACAACTGTATGAATTACGCCAGATGATACGCGAAATTGAGTCGAAGCCGCTCAGTTTTTCCCGTAAGCATGTCTCTCGGCCTGTTTCCCATGCTGCCCCTGCTTCCCGGCTGTCCGTAAGTACAGGAGAAGCCATTTCCCCGTTCCGCTTTGCTACTTTTCCTGATACTCCCGTTAAAAGAACGGAAAAGTCCTATGGCACGAGAAGCACCATCCATCCACTAGCATGGGAAGAGGCTGCCGTAGATGTGTTGCGAAACATGATGAGCAGCGGCCTTCACACGCTTATCACCTCAATGGATATCGAAAATTGGGAGTCAGCAAAATCTTTGAACCGCCTATTTAAAAAGGCAGAGCGTAATTTTTTGTTCAAAGATACAAACATGATGGATTTGGCGCAGGCACGCGTTTTCGGACGAACGACGGATCAAAAACAAGTGGAAGAAGAAGCACTTGGTTTGCGAGAATACTTGCGAACAGGAGTCAAACAAGACCTGCGGGATATCGCGCTAACATATGCCGTCAGCCTTGAAGAAGTAACCAGAGCCTACTATACGTCTTCCCGCCAATCAAATGACCCGCATGTAACTGTAGCCGATATTCGGGAGAAAGCAGCTTTGTTACCAGGTGACTCTCTTGCTTCCGAAAACCAGATGCAAAACATCTGGCAAGCAGCATCCCTTGAAGCATTCGATCTTTTTAAAAATCAGCCCGGTAGCTTTCCCATGCTTTTGGTCCACTTGCTTCAGCGCATGCGAGAAAGCCAGAGCCAATTATCGCTCGCTGTGCGCCTGTTGAAAAATGCTGCGGATCAATACGGAGGAAAAACTGCCTACGTCAAAGCCCGGCGCAATCTTTATGAAGGAAGTGAACAGCGAAGACAAGAGCGTGTTACCGCACTGCTTAGTCAATCCTCTTCTCCCTTTACGCAAGAAGCGATGGAAATCCAGTCGTGGCAATTGCAAAATCTCTCTTCCTATCAGGCTGCCCGCACTCGATTGATCCGCAACAGGTTGGAACAGAAAAGGGTACAAGAGCTATATCCGTACAATGATCGATTGTTAAAGGCATTGATTGCGGAAGAAAAGAAGCTGCTTGAACAATTACATTTGCTCAGACGTAAGATGCGCGATGTAGAGCGTCAGGCACATTTGCTCACCAGCCGAATCCTTTTGGTCCAGCGTGCATTTGGTGGTTTACAGAGCACGATTACCGCCTTGATTCCTTCCATCTCCTCGCTCGATGAGAAACTGCGTGCCCTTGCTGATACGTCTGTCACGACCGACCAGCAGATCACGGACATGACAAGCGACTTAAAACAACAGGAGGAACAACTCCAGAAAACACGGGAAGCCTTGAACGAATTGACAGAAGCACTGTCCACGGCTATACCCAAACCTCCGAATGCCGCAGCGGGTCCTCAAGCTGCTCCCGCGGCTGCGGCCGCAAGCAGTTCATCCTCTACTGCTAGCAGGCTGGCCCCTGTTGCTGCTCTCCTTTTTGACGAATTATCTGGTGAGTTCAAGACGAAGATACGAGACAAGATGTTTAAAGGAAAAAAGAAGGAGGATAAGAAAGAAGCTGACTCTGACTCTGACTCCGATTCTGCATCTAAATCTGAAGCTAAAACCGAGCCTGAATCCGATTCTGAATCTAAGCCTAAATCCGATTCTGAATCTAAACCTAAATCCGAATCTAAATCTAAACCTAAATCTGCCGAAAAGACGAGCGATATGGATGAGTCAGACTCGCCTCCAAAAGCTCAATCCAAAGCAGGCAAAGCTGCTTCAACATCTGTTGATGATGCAACCAAGGGTGTACCAGCATGGCGAAAAGGATTAAAAAATGCTGGGAAATTTTTAAAAGGCGCAGGTGCCTTAGGTGTTGGCTTAACGGCACTCACGTTCTTGGATACTTTTAACAAGGATTGGCTGCAGCCTTTGTTTATGTCCGATACTCAGCGACAAAGCAGGGTCTTAGAAAACCAAAAAAATCTCGTGGCTGACATCATGAATATCGATAAAATGCCTCCTGTTTTAAAGGCTATGGGTTATATATCAACAGCTTTTAATGCTGTTACAGATAGTGCGATCAACCTCATGGGGGGCACTGCTCCTTCATGGAGCGATTACTCTAAAGCCTTGCAAGCTGGTGATAAATACGACGGTGCTAGGCTCAATGAAGAGTTAAATAAAGTGCTTCAGCTAGACGAGAAAGAAGCTGACCTTGAATTCGAAAAAACGAAATCCGATAAGAAAAAACTGGAGGAGAAAGACAAGAACTCTAAGCTTATCGATATCGATGGCGACGGCTCCAAGCTGGACAATACCCCAATTACTTCATGGAAAGAGGTCAAAACACTCGACCTTGGCAAGGAAGTGGTTGGTTATCGTCTGGAAAAACTCGCTGTAGAGGAGGACACCTTAAAATCCGTCTTAGATGAAACAAAGAATAAACTTCTAAGGCAGGGTAAGGCCGAAGATTCCCCAGAAATGCTAAAAGCTTATGCTGACTACTACAGTGGTATTGATACGGCCCGGAATGCAACCCTGACCTATTTCAAAGAGATACTAGAGAAAAAGATTCCTAAGGATACAGATGCCTATAGGATAGTAAATTCAGTAGTCCAAAATATAAACGCTTCTATCGCCCAAAATAACCTCGATAAAACCAACCATACCACCGGCACAAAAATTGATTCCGTGAAGGACAAGCTGAGCTCTGAACTGGAAAGTAAAGAACTTCAATACTCGATCGACAGGAACAAAGCAATCTTGGCAGGTCACAGCGAAAATTCTGAAGTAGTAAAGAAGCTAGATGAAAAATATTTACGCAGTATCAATGAGACTTTTGATGCGACGAGTTCTGAAATGGATCGGCTTTTGTCCGAGAACCAAAACAATGAGTCATTCAAGAAAAACATCGAAAGCTTTAAAAAAGGCCTCGAAAAAGCCAAGTACGACAATCTCGTATCTCTGCATATGTCCAAGCAGCCTACCAAAGGAACCTTCAACATGCCCGACGGCTTGCAGCCACTGACCTACTGGGGCATGCAAACGGCCAATGGAACACATAGCACCTACGACCTTACCTATGGCGGCGGCAGTAATGTGAACATTACGATCGACAAAATGAGCGGAACGGAAGCTGACCTACAGCGCCTCGGCTCGACCGTCAGCGAAGCCGTTCGCAGTACACAAGCAAGCCTTTCTACCGAATTGAGCCAACAAGTACGCTCCGGCATCGCCACGAGCTACACGAGATTGTAAGGAGGTACAAAAATGACCCAACAATACGCCTTTGGCACTGCCAATCAGCACTACAAAAAAAAGCTGTTCGTCGATACAGGCTTCGAGTTCATGGAAGTAAACGCCCGTCTCATCGAGCCCTATGCTCCACCAAGTCCCCAGCCTTCCTTGCGCGAAATCAAAATCATCAACGCTCCCTCGCACATCCACCACTCCGGCTTTAGCAGCTACCACTGTTCATTGACCTTGCTTTTTCCAGACAAGGAATCGTATAACGATTACTTGAGCTACGCAGGCTGGACCCACAAGTTTTACGATGAAAAAGGAAGCATTTTCCTCGGAAGCGCAGAATCCATCACCCCCCATGTGCTTGAGGCAGGACGGCGCTACAGCGTAACTGTCGATTTGATCCTCATCAAAAAAGACTCGATCGAACGCGAATCACGTTTCCAGTTTCAAGATATTGAAGGGCATTGGGCGCAGAAAAACATCGAGGAAATGGCCAATCTTGGGCTGATCACGGTCATTACCCGTGACGGAAAGCCCGTCATTTACTTCCGCCCCAATGATTTTGTGACACGCGCCGAATTTATTGCCTTTTTGAATCGGACAAGGCGACTGGTAGAACGGATGATTCGGGAATAGCTGAGGCAGTTAAAACGTTTCTGTCTACTCTATATAGGAGGTGATGAAAATGATCAGCTGGGCTGATGTGAATGAAAAAGACTGGTTTTTTAACGAAGTAATGGAGGCAAGCAATTATTTGATGGCCGACGGAGAACCCTTCATTCAAGGAATCGCTTACGGCTCCTTTGAAAGCAATGCCCCTTACTTATATGAGGAACAGAAGGGCTCCACTGGGCAAAAGGTATTTACACTCACTGCCAAATTGACACCGAGTACAGATAACCCCCTCTTTGTCTTCATTGACGGAACCCAAACCCTTTTCAAAGAAATCCGTCCAAATAAAACCGACCCGAACAAAACAGATATCGAGCTGTATTACGCCCCTTCTGCCAATTCAGTTGTTGCCTTTTCCAGCTTCGGCAAGCCTGCCTTGGACCGTTTTGGCAAACCGATTCCCCCCAATTCCTCTTCCTTTGCTTACCCGAACAAACGCCTCGATAACGGAGACACGTATTTCTACAATCCGTTCAGCCGCCAATTCAACGAGTATTTGTACGCATATGGTCGCTCCTTGAAGCGGATTGACGTGCCTGAAGAAGAATGGAAATCGACACCTGCCCAAGACCTCGCCAAAAAATATATCGGACTCAAGCAAGATGTCTACATGGTTAGTCCTGCTCCCGGAGCCACGATTTACCTTCCCTACAATCTAAACGGCGTTCAGTTGCGTTTCATCTACAACAGCTACGAAAACGGTGCTCTGTTTATGCGAGGCGGATATTTTTCGGTGAAAAGCCCTGGCGTATGGAGAAACGACCGCTTCTTTCCCAACGCCTACATCAATCGGGCAGAGGCTTTTCTGCTTATTGACCGGCTTCGGCGCTCTTTTTACCAACGCTTTACAGATTCACAGCCTCCTACACAGCGGCTGGATGAATCCCACACGGCATACGAAGGGCAACGTGTTTTTCGTCTGAATGGTACCTATCCTGCGGGTAAGGAGTTGCTTGCCGTCAAAGTGGATGGAAAAGTGGTAAACAGTTCCGACTATCAAGAATTTGATGATCATACGGTACTGTTCAACATGCCGCTTGAGGCAGGTAAAAACGTTCATTTCTTCTATGTCAAAGAGACGAGCACCCGCTTTGAAGATGTCGGGCGTGAAAAATATATGTACAACAGCAACACCGGGGAAAAGATCGCATTAAACGGTGGAATGACAGGCAGCAAGCCTTCATGGTGGGCACCATCCGTCCTCTCTATGGAAGACGAGCGGTTTGGCAACGGAGATTACTTGATCGAAGGAATTGCGATCAACAATTTCGTCGATGGAGCGGCTGTCGTCAACCATATGTACGAGGTATCGTCATCCAACGCAGAAGAGAAAGAAAAATGGTTCATGCCTTACTCGCTACTCACCCGGGCACAGGCCGTCTCTTTTTTGAATCGCTTTCGAAAATGGTCCCTGGAACGGTTTAAATAGGAGGTGCTTTCATGCAAACGATGTCCAATGAGCTTCGCAGAATTCTATCCGAAAGACTCAAACTCGGAGAATTAACAAAGCCCGCTTGCCGCGTCGAGGTCGATCGACTCGTCTTCGTGCCAGGCCGTACCGAAGAACTCGATTTCATTATGAGTGATCCTCGGGAAGAGAAAACGCTGACCCGGACCATCATTCAAGATAGCTCAGGAGAGGGTGGCACTGCTCCATCCAAGATTTCTTTTGTCTTTCCGGTGGAAGGCAAAAGCATCCGAGATATTACAGCCTATATGGGCGACAACCGCAACCACAAAGGGATTGATATCGCTTGTCCAGTCGGTACGCCCATCAAAGCTGCCTGGGCTGGCAAAGTAAAAAAAGTGACCTTGTCTGAAAAATATACGAGCTTTGGCTTTCGCGTAGAAATTCAGCATGCAGATGGCATGTGGACCCGCTACGCCCATATGAGCGAAATCCACGTCAAAACAGGGGATTATGTCACGCAAGGCACCATAATCGGAAAAAGCGGCAATACAGGAGACGTCCGCTCTGCAGGTGTTACGAACATGGGTACCTATGACGATCCGAATTCCCCCCGCTCCAAAGGAAGAGGTGCTCATCTGCACTTTGAAGTCTGGAATGGAGATGCCGTCATCGATCCGTTTCCTTATATGAATGGCTCGAAGCATCTGTTCGCTGCCTCTTCCAATAACGGCGCAGGGGTCACAACCGATGCCACCTATGTTGGAACGCCAGGAGCAACTCTTTTGGACGAACGGTTTACCAATAATACGTGGCACACAAAATCTGTCTACAAAGTAGACGAGCTGACCAAAAAGCTATCCATGATCGAGAGAAGCTCGACTGAGCATAGCAACCTTACCTTTACCTTTGACCCCAAAGGGTACAAGACCGTCTTCCCATCCCCTACCGTGACGACTGGCATGAATCTCAAGCTGACCTCCGTTCACCCCGGCATTTTTAGCATGGGGTTCTCCACCAACTTCGGTGAAGGTGCCGGCGAGCTGCGCGTTTTTTTCAATGGAAAAATGCAAATCAAGGTCAACAAATTCTCCGGCACAGAAAACGTAGAGATTCGTGACATCCCCTTTCCCAATGGCGAAATGGAAATCCGTATCGAGCTGTCTTGGAATGGAAAACAAGTCAATCGTTTTTCCCTCCAGTACATTCAGATCAAGGAATTGCAAGGGCGACCCGATCTGTACGGGAACAAAGACAAAGTCGATCCGACGGTACAGCAGGAGTTTTTTGAGGAACGGGAAATTACGAGCACCTTCATGCCTGGTCAGCCGCGAAAAGTATCACTCCAGGTCGGAAAGTTCGTCTATATGGACACCCTTACCCTCGACAATATTAACCACATCGAAATGGACGACCAATATGAAATGGATTCATGTGAGGCACGCATCACAATCTCGAACCCTGGCGGCTACTACAGCCCGGACTATAATCCGTTTTACTTTCCGGAAACCTACAAAGAAACGCCTTGGTCTTATTTTGTGAATGGATTCCATGTTGGTGTTCTCTCCGAAAATACTCCTGTCCGGATCTACATGGGTTATGGTCTGAATTTGATGCGTGTGTTTACTGGGCTGATCGACAAGCTCGATTTGAATGGCGAGGAATCGACCATAACCATTTACTGCCGCGATATGTACAAGAAGATTTTGAACAAGGTCATTACCGAGGACAAGCAATATCCCCCAGATGTCGGACATTCTGCCGCACATGATACCAACGTTTTTTCCTCGATGTCTCGTCGGGACAAAATCATTTCCATGACCAAAAAGCAGGCTAAGCAGCAAGGTCCCGAGCTCGATTATAAATTTCTGCTTGCCATTGCGGAGCACGAAACCAAAATGGGGACGCTGGGGAAAGGCCTGCCTCCAGGTGATTTTATTCTCGGATATGGATGCTATACCGGAGAAAAATGTGACCCGCAATACCAAGGGCTCGAACGACAACTCTATCGTGGCGCCGTTCGCTATCGGGAAGCTATGGCGAGCAAAGGATGGCGCTTCCAGTCTGTCGACGACGTCAAATATTTTTGGCAAGGAGGCGACAAGGGCGCTTATCAATGGGCGAGCGATACGAACTGGTATAACAGCGTGTGGCAAATCTACCAAAAATTCCGCTTAAGCACGGAGTTTGATTCGATTCCAGAGTGGGAGGGTGCCCCAGCTGTCCAGACAGAGCCTACTGCGAAAGCGGCCTATCTCAAATCCGCCATCGTACAAGACTTGATCGCCCATGCAGGAATGTATGCCTGGCGCAGCAATCCGCAAGACATTTTCTACCCCTATGCCATTGTACAAGAGACGAGCTATACCCACGTGACGCAGGCGACAGGCAAAGTTTTCAAAGCTGTACCGGATAAAGAAGGCGAATTCGTTGAAGTCGATCCCGAATCCATTTTGACCCCAAAAGGTTGGAAAAATCCTTTTATTGAGCCGCCCGGACGCAAATTCGAATCGTATCAATACAAAGTCGGAGAAGCCATCGCGGAAATCATGAAAGAGACGCCATTCCGTTCCTATTGTGACCGCTACGGTACGTATCGCCTGGAAGAGATTGATATGAATCGGCCGATTGTGGCTACTTATACCGAGCATGACAATTTGATCACGATTCATAAGACCATCGATTTTTCACGTGGCAAAAGCCATCTTGTCATTTTGGATGAAGAAAATAAGGTTGGTCATTTTGTAGACACGGAGATTTTGATGGAGCTGAAGGGCGAGGTACGTACAGGCGTTAGATCCGTTCCTTATGCCAAAACAGACGAGCTGAAGAGGGTGGCTGCCCAGCGAACGTTTTTTGATTTGAAACGGTTGTGCCGTACGCTACAAATTTCCATCCCCGGTAACCCTACCCTAGATGTCCTCGATCGTATTTACATTATCGACTCCAATACAACCACCCGCGAAGCGTATACCATCAAAGGAATCCGCACGATGTTTGATGCGCAGAACGGCTACATGCAAATCCTCGATTTATTTTGGAGCAACAACGAGGGGGCGATGGTGTAATGGCCGGAATTGCGAATGATTATTTGATTTATCCGATCCTCGATCTGATCCGTGATGAAGTCCACCGTACCACGAAAGTCATGGCAGACCCGTTCGCAGAGGAACCCTCTGTACGTCTGATCCGGGAGCATCCCCTCGATCCCGAAAAGGTCACGGGTGCCAAGCTGTTTTACGAGTCTGGCTACATGCTGGATATTTCCCTCACGTTTGGCTCTACAGACACTACCACCTTCCCGCTTGAAGTCGATCAGCTCCATCCAGATTGGGAGTACTATTCTCTTTGGCGCTTAACCTCGGTTACCGCTGCGGGCTACGCACCTGACGGAAAAACGGTAGGATCTTATCTGATCCGTCTACTCTATGATACGAGGGGCCTCTTAACTGGCACCGATGTCCTTCGTATAGAGAAAGAGAGGTGAGTACAAGTGGGCTTCTCCGTTGTTTATTCGGGCGGGGGCGTAATCGACAAGGTACGAGAACTCCCCTACCCGCACTTTTCCAAATTTACTGAGCCCTTCATTCGCGGACGCATGCTTGATGTGACCGCGTCCAAGCAAGTCTTTTCCGATACCTATGCCCTTCCCTATCCGACAGAATTTTTATCCGTGGCGTTTGCTACCAATAATTATTGCGTCGGCGATTACTGGGAGCTGAGTCTGGACGGCGTGAAGGTCTGTGAAACGATTTATACCAAAGAGCTCCCAGAGTCCGTCTCGATGGGAAACAGCTTTGGGATCGTCTATCCGTTGAAGCCAAATGCTCAGGTCCGCTTTGACTTCCACAACATTTCAGGTACGGAAAAGAAAGTTTGGTACAATGTGAAATTTTTACGTAAGAAACTGTAAAGGAGGCGTATGGATGCCTAGTAAACAAGTAGCTTGGATCGAGGGCGAGGTCACAGCCGATTTGCTCATCAACAAGCTGGCTGATGAAATCGTCAACGCCAAAATCCCGGATACGAAGAACCGATGGGAAAAGGTGTTTGAAGTCAATGAAGATAAGTGGGTTACGTTTAAGAAGACGACTGTTGCGGATACACAAGGGACGTACAAGCATACGGATGGGAAGAGTTATCCGGTTTATGTGTTGCCGGATTTAAGAGAGTTGAGATCCTCGTACTCTGATATTCCGCTGGTTGATGAAGATGGTTATGTCCATGAAACTCTCGGTACTAGCAATACGAAATCAGGTAAAAAAATTCAGGTAAAAGAATTTGCCTACAAAGATACTGAAGGTAACGACATTACCCTTTCTGTGCCAGGGCTACTGGTGGTTAATATCGATGATGCTGATCCTTCAAACACCGTCGGTAAGAAATCCTATGTACTGCTTCAAGGTAAATTCGAGCTTGATGGGATTACTTTTACACCCGGTGTCGAATGGAACGAGTACAAGATCATGACACAAATGCCTTCCGATTGGAACGACCTACTTTCAAAAGCGAAATGGACTACCTATTATTCGGGAGGTTACACCACCTACGTTAGTGCCCCACTATACAAATTCGGAATGGTCAAATACATTGCCAACCCCGTCCATCACTACGACCGCACTGTCGTCCTAAAAGCCGTTCCTGACGTACCTTCGGGCCAAACGCCTAACGATTATTTTGTCATGCTGAAGCATCCCATTCAGCAATACAACTTCTTGGATGTGTCGTACGGCAAAGGCTTCACAGGCAAAAATCCGGTTGGAAACTCCGCTGATACCTACCTGTTAGCCTGCGACAGGAGCACTGTCATCCCCGGCAAAGTCCCAGTCGTCCTTGACCAAAAACAAGCCGAGCTTCAATACAACAAATGGAACAATCCTGATGATACCGACAAATACACTCCACCTCACGAAGCATGGGCACTCGATTACGATGACAAGGTCGAAATCAAAAGCCCTTCCTCCCACTTTTTCTTCGGCGCCGACTCTGTCGTCTCTTGGGTACCAAACAAGAAGCGTCGCCCAGACTACTGGGTCGAATACAACCTCTCCGTCAGCAATGATCGTGTAGCAATCGTAATTGAGGGCGACCCTTCGCCTGATATGGATGCCTACTACAGCAGCTTTGCTTATATCGGAAAGACCATTCCTTTTGCTGACTATGACCACAAAGGCAATTTTGGAATTACAGTCGGCATGGGTGATTTGACAAAGGAAAAATCAGGATTCCTTCCTGCCGACATCAAACAAGACTCCAATCCTAACTATTCAGGCTGGGGACGCTATACCTCCAACGGCATGTATTCCTTCTCCATGCTGCAAACCCGAAGCTCCGTCTACTTCCAAGCGTACTACCCTGCCTTCATTACCCAGCTCCCTAAATACGATGGAGTGGGCACAATCCCTCCCGAGCTGTCCAAAATGGTTCTCGAAGCAAACGGCTTCCAAAGCTCGAAATGGACGAAAAAATATCATGCATCTCCGATCTATCTGGTACACCAGTTCGAAGGTTATCGTGGCTACCTCGACAGTGTCGTAGCAATTGAGGACCATAATCTGATCAACAAGGACGAGCTCGTAGTAGATACAGAGGAACCAAAAGATCCGAAGGACCCTGCTGCCGGAACTTGGACAGAAGTTTACAAGTTCTTCCGAATCAATACCCCTGTCAACTTCTTCAAGTACTCCCCCAACCCTACTGATTGCACCATCGCTATCTTAAAAGAAGTATATTAAAGGAGGAATTTTACATGGCTAATTTTAAATACATTGAAAAAATCACCACTTCTAAAGAGCTCCTGGATACCATTAAATCTGAAATCGAACAAATCACCAACTATCCCCATAACGCAACTGCTGGAGAGACGCAGGAGAAATCTACCTGGACGGTCATGACCGATCTCACAAAAAAAGATTCCGCTTCTGGTAAAACCTCCGAGTTGGTCTTAAAGGGCAGCTCCAAAATTAACGACGCGACCAAAGAGTTTTATGTGAAATTCGTCAATCCAGGCTTCACCAACCCGAAGGAACATAGCTCCTTGACGGTTCAAGTATTGGAAGGATACAACCAGACAGCCAAAACCTTCGCAACAGAAGGACATCCAGTCAATTTCGAATGGGCTGACGAGAAATTCGTCACGAGTGACAAACGACCGACAGATCGTACGATTGATAAACCTGTCTACCTGTACATGAACGTGATGAACAATCGTCTTTCCCTCGTAGCTGTTGGTGATCCGGCTGTTCACTTTGAAGATTATCGCAAGAGCTTCCTCTATGTCGGCGCACTTAAGCCGTTCAAGTACAACATGGATGATGTGGTCGGAAACATCATGCTGACGGCTGGAGCTGTCGCTGCTGAGCCTGTTGCTCCAATCGCCCCACACGATTATGGTCAATACACCTCTTTTGGTAACAACACCTTGCAAATGCTGGCGACAAAATCGGGCATTCGCTTCCAAAAGCACTACCCTGCCTTCATCACCCAAGCACCACAGCCTGGCAAAGCATATTCCGATAGCAAGCTCGGTGACACCGGACTTCTTTTGGAGCCACAAGGCTTTAACGCATCTGCTTGGACACGCCGTTACCATTTGAGCCCGATTTATGTCGTGCACGGATATGATGGATACCGCGGTAGCTTAGATGCATGCATTGCTGTTTCGAAAAACAACATTCTCCACTTGGATGAATTGATCATTGATGTCGACCCAGGCGACACGACTAAGAAACACAAGCAGGAAGTATACCGCTATTTCGATCACAATACCGAGCAAAATTTCATGAACTACTCCGCCAACGTAAAAATGGGAGTCGCGTTCCTGAAGGAAGTTCGCTACTAAAAGAAGTCCCTCTAAAACCGTATAGCTAGCAAAAGGGGGAAACTAGAACACATATCTGGTCTTCCCCCTTCTTTTTGGGAGGTGAACTATTTGACCGGGATTTCTTCTCTAGCAGCCTATCAATTCAGACTTGCAGACAACCACGCTTCTATTCGCAACTATATAGGGAAAGTAACTTTCACGACTTCGCCCTCCCGTAAGTATTCCTTCGTCTATATTCCCTACGGCCAAAGTGCCAGTATGCTCATGCTGGATTATTTGCTCGCGAATCGGAAATCATTTGCTGCTGACTTTCAAGATTCCTTACAGGATATGATCCGGAATGATACTAGCATGGCAAATCCCATGGAGCTGGTCGTGGTATCTGATCGCTCGCCGCTTAAAGAGAGCTTGCTTCAGGACGATGCCTTGGATGCTGACCGAATCATCAAGCAGCCATTACAAGTTATTCGTCGCGTTCATTTATCGGATCGGATTAAAACAGCAGGGATGGCAAAGCTCAACCCTGCCCAAATGTCCGTGCGTGTGCATAAAGATGAGCTGCATATCGATTTGCCACCAGCATCGGCAAGCCGTTCTATTTCTGCCGAAGCTACCATTGGGAAAGAACAACCTGGAGCAACACGAACTAAGCGATTCGCCGGAAAAAAGATGAACGAATGGTTCACAGGAGAGCGTTTATCTACCTTCGATTTATTCGTCAACACCGAAAGAAGCTTGGCTGAGCGAAAGTTTTGGGCTTCTCTCTTTGTGCAGATGGAAAGAAAATACGCAACCAGATCAATCACTCACAACCTATCTATTGAGAACAGCCTACTTCTTTCCAGCCGCGATAACAGACATGCCATGTTTACGGATTGGTCCCGTTCCATTGGCGAGCGTCATTTTGCCTTCCAGATGACCCGACACTTCGTGCAAGCCTTCCACCGGATTAAAACAAAGCCGACGAAGGTGCTTCGCGACATGGACTGGGCTTATCTCAAGGCCCGTCAGTATGACGCCTTGCTGCACTTCCTTTACCGTGCAAGCAGGATCACTACGCAAGACTTAGCCATTCATCGGGCTTCTACGGGTTTTCGTACAATGCGTCAAGATGGTTCCCTTTTACAGAAGCGCGACTGGGGCTATCGAGATGTCACGCGTTTTCTCTCCCTCGATTCCTTTTCACCAACAGCCTTCCGTCCGTACCAAAATGACTTGTTCATCAATCGCTCTCGACTCCATGCTGCTCGATCCTATCAATCACTAGGCACACTCATGACGGAATATGCAATCGGGAATCGGGATGTGGTTTCAGACCTCGCTATTTTCATGTCACAGATTACGGGAACCCGAACGATTCAAACAGATGCTTCGCTCTTGACCTATCTCGAACAAGCCTCTCGACAAAACAGCCACCATCTGTTTATCCCAAATCCCCTCTCTGATTCTCGGCGTGAAAAAGTCAATCTGCTGTGGGTTCCCCAACATTTTGAACTCGGAAAGAAACACCTTTCTCGCCCCGCTTCCATTATGACGGATGACCTTCGCGCAGATCGCCAGCTCATGCGTGCTGCTCATCTTTGGGAAAAGGAACGCCCCATCGAGCTTAGTGGGGGCAAAGCACCTAAGCCATCCTTTTATCAGGATGAGGATGACATTTTCGCCAATCTGGAAAATGTACGCCCAAGTCTCCTGGCTGAAGATATGATCTTCGCGACCATCTTACGGTTACTGCCCGCTCATCTTTTGGAAGACATCCTTGCTTCCAAAGAATTTCCTTCCCACTTGATGGACGACATGATTTTTGCCTCGCGCCTTACAGACGGTCAGAGTATTTTGGAAGCACTAATGGAATGGGCACTGACCAACAAGACTTTCGAGGCTTATGTAGATGAGGAATTTTTGGAGGGTGTGCGGACGCGGGTTCAGGCATTGATCGAATCTGAGGTCATTTTCAGTAAAGCGTTGCAAGACAGAGCCGGCCTTCTTTCCTTTGAGACATGGGAGGCTACCCGCCAGAATGAGATTCTCTCGCATCTGGAGGAGGACGGGGTAGCAGGAAAACGGGAAGTATTGCTCTCTTCCACGGTTGAAGAGGTGGATATCACTAGCCAAATGGAGGCAGCCCCTGCAACCATTGCAGAAGCACTCGTTGGTGAAGATGTATTCCGTCCAGTCGAGCTGCAAATCGAGCATCCTTTTGGTTACATGGAACCCGATCCGTCCTTTTTGTTTGACGAGCATACAGCCCGTAAATCCGCTCACGCCAGCGATCTTGACGAGTTGTCGGTCACCGCACTGCTGCGCAGCAGAATCACGGAATTGTGCAGTGGCTATCTCTTCGCTACCTCCCCGCATGAGCGAGCCAGTTACCTCGTCGATTTATACGATGTGGCAGAAAAAAGCGCGCGTGATGGAGAACTGCAAGACGATGAGTGGCGAAAATATGCCAAGCTCGCGTTGGAACAAACGGTATTGCATGAGCAACTGATTGCCTATCAGCCGGAGGCAGCAGCTCATTTGATCGAATCCATCCTCAGCTACAGGCAACCGGATCAAGCTGTTATGAACGCGGATTGGATAGCTAACAACCAAGAGCGAGCGACCTCGCTGCTCACTCAAATCATGGGTAAAAAAGAACTCGCAGATGCCGTCATCCTGGAATATTTGGCTGGCCAATTGGATCACAGAAAAGGGCATATCGAGCAACCATTACTTTCTGTTCGTGACTACAAGAAAGCTTGGGCAGATCGTATAGAAGAAATAGGGCAAGGTTTGGTCTACGACTACTCCAACGATGTACTCGAAGCTGAACATGATCCCGAGCATTGGTCTGGTGGTTTTTCTGTTCCGGAAGCATACGATCCCCACGATCCATTCAATGCGTACTATCCGTGGACGACAGATAGGAACGCACTCGCAATGGGACAAGACAACTGGACTCGTTTTGGTTCTGGCACATGGGAGCATAATCGCGACCAAGGCACTTTTACCCATCCAAAAGGCTCTAGTGGCATGAGTGGCTACATTCGAAACGACTTTACCTATTCAGACTATCAGTTTGAGGTCGATTTCAAAGTCGATGAGCCCGCAGATGGAGACAGTGCTGGTATCGTGTTCAAATATCACAACGACCAGAACTACTGGATGTTCGTCGTCAGTGATGGAAGCGCCAGCGGTATGCCGCGCCCCATGCAGCTTTTCAAAGTAGAGAATGGCAGATCAACCATGTACTCTACCCCAATGAACCCGTTTTCCTGGGAAAAAGAGAAATGGTACACGCTTCGTGTTTGGGTAACGGGCAACCGCATCCGCGTCTGGGTAGATCATAACCTGCAATACGATTTTACGGATTAGAGGTGATTATTTTTGGGTCATACGTTTGGCATTTTTTCTAAATCAGTGGGCAACGTCACATTCGGAAAAATGCGCTCCTCATTGGTAGAGGGCGCATTCCACCCGAATCATCCGGACAATCCGGACAGCCCCAATCGTCCTCGTGCAGAGGATCGTTACGCTGGGTATCAGAATCCGCTGCTAGGCGATCCCGGCAAAGGTCAGATTGGTCGTTGGCAGACGGTCAATCTCGACTCTCTCGAAAGCATGATCGATCAGATGATTGAGCAATTCGTCCGGGACAAAAATTGGTACGCCAAGGTTCGCTGCCGCGAAGCGCTTTGGAACATGTATCGTCGCCTGGAATGGTGGGTCAACCAGCAAATCGATCCGCAAAAAAACGACTACCAGCGAGCCTTGCTCATGGTACGCGATTGCATTTACAAAATCCTAAAAAACGCTGAGCAGCCGGATGGAACCCATCAAAATGTTTCGCTGCCAGTTTGCCCAGCTTCTTATTATCATCATTTCAGCGGCTACTATCTCAATCATTACGATGCCATCGATAAAGAAGTTCCTACATTTGATATGCGGACTCTCCCGCTATCGGATAAGTTTCACGGCTTGTTCCGCTATGTCTCCTCCACCGAGGATCAGGAATGGAAGATGGTTCACTCCGTCGGCACCAATGAGATGGCAGGGAACGAAAATATCATGAAGCTGGATGTAACCACTCTCAAGCATGGCAACTCCAGTAAAGTGACTTTCCAGTGGCGCTTTAAAAAACAAGGCTTCATTCGTTTTAAATACATGGCTAGTAGCGCTCCTGGCGATGGGTTGCTGTTTTTTATCAACAACAATCAGGTTGGCGGGGAATGGAATCAAAGCAACAGCTGGCAGGAAGCGAAGTTTAACGTCAAGCCGGGGCAGACGTATAAGTTTGATTGGTTTGTGCGTCGGATGAGTGATCGGCGGTTTGGGCAGAATGCCGTTTATGTTAAAGATGTGGAGTGCGTTGAAGTGGTGCAGAGCTTGGATGAGCAGACGCCGCCGGATGTGGATACGTTGGGGAACAAGGCTTTTGCTGATCCCAAATGGCAATGGCTTACAAGATCAAGCAAAAGCATCATGACGACTTACTATAACGGTGAAGTGACCGAGGATATTAATGGGAGAGAAGTCTCCATCTCACTAGACAACGAATGTGACGGTGTTTTTTCTTGGAGTCATAAAATGGGGAGAGTAACTCCACCCTATCAATTCGATGTTAACACCTTTTTTGATGACACTTTTCAGCAAAACGTTATGCATGGTAGCGGCCTGCACGGAAGTCACGCCTCTTCTCATCATGGCCCTCCATGGTCACTTGATCCCTACGAGCACTATTCTGAAACCAAATCTGGTGATGCCAACATTACTTACTCTGTTCACGTAGGAGATGAGACTACGGTCGACGTAAAGGGCGAAGTTGAAATAATCTGCCCTCCTCTGTCGATCGATCATTACAATCCGCAAGTGATCTCTGATTTAGACGCAGACACAACATACTTCACATTTTCCGGCGTAAACGTTTGGAAAAGATGGTCTCATCCCGATTTCAATATGCAAGCATTGGTAATGGAAGACCCCATCCGTCAAGGTATTGGAGATGCATCAACTACCGTTACTCTTTTTGACGATGGCTGGTTTGAATTTGATTATGCTTGTGATTTTCGCCCTTCTGAAATACTAGAGGTTCTGGTAGACGGGGAGCAGGTGCTTGTGTCAGCCTCTACCACAGAGATTCAATCGGCAAAAATCAATCTTACCAAAGGCACCCATACGATTACCTTTCGAGTGACAGACAGCTATACAGAAGAGCCTTTTCGAGCTGAAAAGGACACAGACTTTGATTACGATGATGATTCAGAAAAAATTCGCGGCCGCTTCGGAAGCTTTATTTCCGTAGATCGCTCCAATGATTGGGACTACAACCGGAGCAAAAAGATGGCAACGACTGCTGAGAATCGAGCAGAGATAGATTATCAAGTGAAACTAAACCCTGGTGCTTCACTGAATTTTACAGAGAAGGTTTTACTGGAGCCCGCCATTGATTTAACAGACTTTGACCCGGATCGTTCCAAATACGTTCGTGTCTTTTCAGAGGACTTCAATTCAGGTGACGAACGTTGGAGTAGAGACATAGATGTCAGGGATAACTGGAAATGGGTAGACATTTACCAGCTCTATCATCCTGAATCAAATACTGGAGATATTGATGATGGTGTTCTGATGGTCAAGGATCAGGATGGAACCACAAACCGCGTTTATTTACGTGATATTGAATTGAAAAATCCTGGCTTTGTCCGCTTTGAATATGGAGGAAAGTACAGCCGTTATGAATCGTTGAAGTTATATGATAACGGCAAACTGATTTGGGAAGGAAACGAAAATCATGAATCAGCCGTAGGTCTTTATCGGGAAGTTGCACTCCCTGCTGGAAAGCATTCTTTGAAATGGGTTTACGAGGATTTAGAAGAAGTCGAGGTAGAGGTAGGATCTGGTTCGGGGTCTGGAGGTAGTGGTTCAGGAGGCATTGACGGCTCCGAAGAACTTACCCCGGAAGAAGGAGGCCAGAAATGTTACAAGGCTGGGATTAAGAATCATGACATAGATTATTCCCTTTACGATAGTGGATTACCTAGTAGTATCACAGGAAGAATGTTTTATAAGGGACATGAGCAATCAAAAAATGGCGGAATTGTCACTCGGGAAGTGACTGCTCCTAGTTTTGCCTCTTATACCTATTCCGAGAAGCTTAAAGTTTTTGGGGGAACAGGCATACCGAATAACACCCCTTCAAAAACTTATCTAGATTATAGCGGATTGAAACTAGATTCAAATCTGAAAATAATAAACGGATATCCCGTTTTATTTACAGATTCAATCGTTCCAGGGAACACGGTTGAACACGTCATCAGTTTTTCTGGTGGCGGTATTATAACTTTGCGTTTTAATTTCGCTTCTTTAGTAAGAGACCTGAATAAAAAAAATAAATCAAAGCTAGGTAAAGAATATACAGGCACTCGAGCATCCTTTAGGATGATATTATCCGCTAAATCAGAAGGTGGCGGTGAGGTAATATTTGACTCTGTCAAAAATGAAGGTAGCTCTCTTAGTTATGCAAATATTGATTGGTCAAAATCTTTATTCGTCACCAAAAAGGCAAATTCCGGAAATGAAATGGACGTAAAAAAATGGTATTTACGACTTATCTTTAAGGATGAATACTCTGATAATGATCAGGTGGATAGTAATCTTCAGTTTGCCGCCATCAATAACTTAGTAATAACCACCACAAAACGGGATAACGAGGGAAAGGATATTTATGACACGACAGAAGTAAAAATGGAAGTAATCGATAAATCCACAGGAAAATCAATAGGTAAACCATACCCTGCCTACTTTAACGGTGTAAGCTCCTACAATAAGGCAGAGAGGGAGCATCCTATACAAGTGATCATTCCACCAGGTAAAACCTATCAAATCCGATATACACTTGTAAAAGGCCCTGGAACTAAAGGTGGATTACACGGTAATGGCGGATCATTTCGATTGTCTGAAGGAAAATTCAAAGAAACATGGGAAGATTATTGTCACGACTCCAACGGACATTACTACCCCAAAAAAGAAACCCCTTATACGGGAACTCCCCCGACCCAACCTGCTACAGAATGGGTAATCCCTCCCGACTCATGGTGCTGGTTAGATGCCATCGAAGTATGGGAAAGCCCTGATCCTGTTCGTTTATGCAAAGACACGAGATTGCGTGTCAGAGTCTATGACGAGGATTCCGACGATTTGATCTCCGAGGATGAATACGATGGTGATGACGAGCAATTAATCGAGGTTGCATTAAACAACAATACCCCAGAAGCAAAAAGGTACAGAGTGAATTATCGATTCTTAACGAAATGCGACGACATGGTTTCCCTATCGGACGCACATGTGCAATTGGAAGACGTGAAGCCTCTCGAAAAGTCATCCTGTACCGTCATTGGGTTCAAGGTTACCGAGAACACGGCTATCTGGATGGGTGGATGCAACGGAAGCAAGATGCATTTGAACGTGTATGGACAAAACGGAGCTTTGATTCATTCACAAACATTTCTGGAAGAAGGCAAGCAATCCTTTGGCCTCGCTTCTCTCCTACCTACGCCTTCCCCTTCCTATCGCTTTGAATTCATCACCGAACAAAAAGGTACAACCAGCGCCGTCACTGGCAAAGAATACAAAACAACATTCCGAATGAAGGATTTCCAAGCTACAGAAACATGGGAGCTGATTCCCGAACCCTTCAACTCCAAGCTCGAATTTTATATCGACAACGTATTAATGGACACTTTCACGCAACAAGGCGGCTTCTTTGATCACTACTACCCTGTTGAAGCAGGCAAGCATACGTATAAGTGGAAATTCATCGCACAAAGCAGTGGACAGGTCTGGGATGGTTGCGAAGTAGACTACATCAAACTAACCAACTGGATCTGCGACAAAGTCCTGGTCACCCCCTACTGCGATCCCGGCAGCGGAGACAAATGCGTCGAAGCACTGATCAAATGCTTGCTGGCGATCTGGAAACAACGCCCTGAGGCATGTGTGATTGGCAAACGAATATGGCTATTTACGTAAGGAGGTACTTCTATGAGTGTAGTTTCTCGGCGTAAATCGGGGTTTCTCTTCGAAGATTCTTTCGATTCTCTTACCCTCGATTCCAAGTGGAACATGACACCAAATGACTCTTCAAGGTGGTCGCTATCAGACGCACCAGGCTCGCTCCGTTTAAAAGGCGGAGCTGAGCCACTTCAACTCTTTTTAGATTCACTGACACCCGTAAAGCAATTCGTCCTCGATATGAAAAATTCATACAATCCGAAAGCTTCCGGAAGCACAGGCGGATTGACTGTCTTCATAAACCACAATGACTTTTTCCACGTCGAAGAATATTACGATGCATCGCAAGGTACTGCGAAAACCTTCCCCTGGCTTCGATTAATACGCGACTACAATACCTACACCGCTTATTGGTCCGAGGACGGAACCATCTGGCACATCATCGGCTCAGAGGAATTCAATCGCCTTGCTCCCAAAATCGGTATGTTTCTCAACAGCAGCGCTACAGACGACTATCTGGACATGGAACACGTCCGCGTTTTCTCCCTCCCCACTCTCACAGTTTCAAACCTCTCCCCCGGCACCCGCGTGGAGCTGCTAGATTCCACAGGAGCCGCTGTCGACTTCAAAACGTGTCGGACAAGCCAAACATCCATTCAATTTGATATGACCCAGCGTCCTATTCCTTTCACTGGCTCTCTCCGTTTTGCGGAAGCAGACGGAAAAACTATCATTAGCTCCAGCGACCAGATGGAAATGTGGGGCGGGGATGAATACGACTTTTCCCCCTCTCCTACCCTCTTTTTTATCGATGGCGAAGGAAAGGAAGTCCACCTGCAAGACAACACAGAGGAGTTTCTCGGTCATATGCTCCAAGGCCAGTACAAAGAAGTGAAAATGGTCGCCCGAAATACGATGCATCATGGAACCTTTACAGGTATCCAAGGCGTTCTCACCTCCTATGCAGGTACGGATCAGTATAAGCGGCTTGTAGATGTCGCTACAGACAAAAACGGTGCGCCCGGCACGTGGGGCGATTCCTTCATCCTGCCGGATACTGCAGCTGGAAATGAACAAGTTTTCTGGACGCGAATTTCCCGAGAAACCGATCCATCCCTCATAGATAAAACGACACATGTCCATTTTGGGCTTAACTTGTCCGCCATTTATACCAAATAAATCGAAAAGGAGCTGAACGTATGTCGGTCAGAATCACCCGAACAGGCACCGAAGTCGTCCTCGATCATAATGAGTTGGCCAACAAGGGAAAACGTACCCATGCCGAAATCGACTCCTACCTCCAGGAGCTAGATGATGCCAGAGAAGAAAAACCGAGCTTAAAAGAAAAATTCCGTGAGCTAAAAAACAAAGACGATGAACAGGATCGTCAGCTTGATGCTGTGAAAAGTGATGTTTCTACCTTTCAAACGCGGCTGAATACGTTATCGTCAACGGTCAGTTCGGCAGAAGCGAAAAATCAGACCCAAGATCTCCGTCTTTCGCAAGTCGAACAAAAAAACGCACAGCAAGACCAAGCCATTTTGAAGCTGCAAAGCGATGTCTCCTCTAACCCGAACACCGAGGTGGTCGCTGCACGCCGGGATCGGGATGGGAGGACCTTTCCCAGTCTGAAAGCTCGGTTAGATGACATGCAGGGGAAGATTGGTACCGGAGGCGACGGGGGAAATAATGGGGGAGCCTCAAGCAGCTCCTTTGATTTACAGACCCCAATCAATATTTTACTGAATACCTTTCGTGATGCGGAAACACATAACAGATCGGCCTATCGTCAAAACAACATGTATGTAGATGTATTTAGCGATTCCTCAGGAATTGATACCGAAAAGTCATCTTCTTTTGGGATTATAAATGGTACTGTCTTACCCGGGCTTCACGATACAAACATCATCATGTCCAGTCCTACTGAACCTGCCCCTTATCATGTATCCTCTTCTAGTGAAACGTCTGATTATCCTGGATGGTTGGGAATCAACGGAGTATTAACTGATTACTATTATTCAAATGGAGTGACTCCTCCGGCAGAAGGTCATTGGTGGCAAATTGACTTTTCCATTCCTAAAATTATTACCAAGCTCGCAATCAAGCCTCTTCGAATTTCCAGTGGACAGTACAGTCTTGCCTCGTTTACTCTCCAAGGTTCACACGATGAAACGAATTGGACAGATATTTACGCAGGATCTCATGTAAACACTGATTCAGAAACAGAACACAGCTTCACCAATACTACTGCATACCGCTATTACCGCATGGCCAAGCTTCGCAGTCATCTCAGAGCATACCCGGTGATTTATACCGGTTGGCACGAAATTAAATTCTATGAAATTATTGACGCTGTTACTCTCGTGACTAAGGCAGTTAATGTTGGCCGCTCTCCAAAGAAGATTATTACGACTGCGGAGTATACTGACACGGTCACCTTCGACCTGACCCTTGATGGAACAACTTGGGTAAACAACATCGATTTAAACACGCTACTTGATACCTCTTCACTAAAAGGTACAAGCCTCCAAATACGAGCTAACATTCCAGCTACTGGCAGTTTAAAATCTTTAGGATTTACTTGGTATGACGATAGCATGCTTATTGAGATGCCAGGTAAAGAAGAAGGAGGCAACGATCGTAGTAGCACCAAACCGTTAGTAGACGTCGTGGCCGCCACCAATATTTTGCGTAATGCTTATCGCACTTTGGAAGGTGCGAATCAGGGAGCATCGGTTAGGCATAATTTGTATGCAGACGCTTTTGTAAATGCGTCGGGAATTGATGCCTCTAAGTCCGAATCATATCAAATTGGGAATGGAAAATTTATCAAATCCGCGGGCGCTAATTATAGCTGGCAGACACTTGGTGTGCAGACTGCTTCTTCTGTTGGGGATTACAACAATAACACTACTTCCTATCGACCATTTAAAGCAAATGGCACTACACCAGTCTATTCTGTTGAAAAAATCGCAGATGATAATACTACCGTATCTCCAGGTGGAAATTCTGATTACTGGCTTCAGAGTGGTACAAGCGCTGACTTATTCATGAAATGGGTGACACCCGTAGAAGTATCCAAAATTATTCTTTGGATGAACGGCAGTTATGGTGGGAATCACAACTATTGCGATCACCAAATTTTCGTCAAAAATCCTTCATCAAGTAAATGGGAGGCTGTTACTCCAAGGATAAATCTCGCTACGATAACTGATAAAGGCGTACATGGTGACGGTTCTTGGCACTACCCCCTCAACCTGGACTATCCTATTAATGAGGTCAAAGTAACTGTATGGAATAAAAGTTCATATATGACCGTCACTGAGGTACAAATCCTGCAAGCATCTGATAAAAACCCTGTCATGGTTTCCAAACCGATTCTGTTGGAAAAAGCCCCAACCCATCTTGTACTAGATGCAGAGTATGAAGGCAGTATCAACGTTGATTTGTCACTTGATGGAGGAACAACGTTCACAACTAGTCTTCCTTTAAATCAGTTGGTTGATATAAGCTCTTTCCTACCAGGGACTTCTCTTGTCATTCGAGCTACCCTTGGTGATAAGGCAGTACTCCATAGCATTGGCTGCATTTGGTATGACGAGGACACTCTTCCCACTTATACCGATACAGTAGGGGGTAGCTCTGGAGGTAACGTACCTGGCAAGGATGTTCCAATGATTCAAGTAGAAAAGTATGGAGTCATCGCCTCCCCTACTTCTCCCTCAGAAATTAATATCACTATTCCCTACACTTCTGATTATAAATTACTCCCTATTGAGGTTTTGAAATTTGTCCCCGGTGAACTAAATGACACTCGCGAAATAGCAGCCTTTACTAGAAACGAAGCATCTAACTACGAGCATGACAATTATATGGAGTTAGATGGTACTTTACGCCTTAAAACCAACTTTACGATTGAATTGACGGAAGATATCGTGCTTCCATCTGGTAATAGTGTCTACTCTTTTACTCTTGATGTTAATCAATTCTCCAGTATTGAGAAAATTGAAGTGACTTAAATAAACAATCAGCTTTCAATTCAAAAAGTTGAGGTGAGTAAGAATGCCAATGCCAGCAACAATAGGCCAACTCAGAGAGAATGTTTTAGATATGGAAATCGCTGATTACATTGTGATGAAGGTGACTTCCACAGGTCTTCACGAATTAGGTGGAAGTACCGCAGGATACACAGAAACTCCTATCAATGGAACCAAACAAAGCCTCTTTAATACCTTTATTTACATGGTGAAAGTAGATAAAGGCCTGCTAATTGCAGACAGAGTTCGTTCACATTCCGTCTCATGGGATAGTCTAAACGTTCAAAAAGCAATTGAGGGAAATACTTGGAATAGCACCAATCTCATCCCGGTTATGACAAGTAATACATCTCCTAGCGGTTTCGTTAGTGCAAGCAGTGTATCCAGTAATCAAAATGGTGCTTTTCAGGCGTTCGACGGTAAGTTAGTTGGGGCATGGAAAAATGTATGGTATACCAATGGCGAGTCTACGGGTTGGTTGGCTTATGAATTCCCCAAGCCAACCATTGTGAGAAAATATACGGTTATTTGCGGTGACGCAACAGATACTCCAGCCTCTTCTCCGAAGGAATGGATTTTTGAAGGTTGGGATGGAGCCAAGTGGAATCAACTAGATTATGTTTCTGGTCAAACAAATTGGTCTGGTTCGCAAAAGCGTCATTTTCTCATAGAAAACAACACTCCTTATAGTAAATATCGTATCAACGTGTTTTCTAATAATGGCTCCGCATTTCTCAGCATCGGTGAATTGGAGATGTTTGAGTTTGGGGGTATTATGCGATCCTTGACTGGTGGAGTAGCCAATGCAGATGGAAACGGGCATCTATCCCTTATTGATAATAATAAAGGTGGATGGCCTGCCAATAATGAGTGGGATAAATATATTGTGAATTTCCCTATCGATAAAATTCAGTCAGGAAAGACACTCGATGATGTATTCCATTGGAATGTAGGTGTAGCTACATGGTGTCAAGAAACACCCGCCACTGGAACGAGGCACCATGACGGAGTCACAACTGGTGCTTCTGGACATCGGATATGGAGAGGTTCTGCTAATGCAAGTGGTTCTGTACGAAATGAAGTGAACTATTCTAATTTCTCGGGTAGTAGCATTAGCAGCACGACGATTGGATACCGACCTGTATTTGAATATAGAGAGAAGTGATAAAAAATGACAATACCCGCAACTACAGGACAAAAAAGAACAAAAGTTTCAGACATGCAGATTGGTGATTATATCATTTGTGAATATTGGCAAAACACAGCAGGCTCAACTGGAAGTCTTAGCTTACTTGGCACAGCAACTCGTGGCGAAATTCCAGTGATAGGGATGACAGCAGCACCAACCAGCGGAAATGGTGGAACATTTTATTTTGTCAAAGTAGATAAAGGACTGTTAATAGGCGACCGAGTTGTAAATCACTCCATTTCCTGGGAAGCATTAAATACAGGGAGATTTATTCAAGGGCGTCCTTGGGATAATGGGAATATCATTCCTGTAATGACAGGAGATACAACTCCAAGTGGGATAGCTAGTGCAAGTAGTGTTGTAACAAGCAATCCCCCATGGAATGCTTTTAACGGGGACATAACCAATTACTGGTATTCCAAAAGTGTTCCAACAACATCATCATCAGAATGGATCGCTTATGAATTCCCTGAACCAAAAATAGTAAAGAGATATGATATTCTTTCCTATTCATCTGGAGACGGAGGAAGACCAAGGGATTGGACATTTGAAGGCACCAATGATGGGATAAGCTGGGATGTGCTAGATCGCAGATCGAATCATACATGGACAGACAAAATTGAAATGATCATTGATAACAACACTCCTTACAAAAAATATAGAGTCCACGTTACAGACAGAGTAGGCTCTAATACTTATGTCCGCATAGGAGACATCAGAATGTATGAAGTGGCAGGTATTATGAGGAGCTTAACAGGTGGAGTTGCTTATGCAGATGCAAATGGTGCAATGTCTACCGCTGATAAGGGATTAGGTTGTTGGCCTGTAAATAATGAATGGGATAAGTATATTGTAAACTTTCCGCAAGATATGATTCAGAGCGGGAAGACATACAAAGATATTTTTAATACTGGTTTGAATGTTGTTACATGGTGTCAAGATACGCCTATTAATGGGATGTCGCATCCTGTAGGTGGTCACCCAAGTCCATCTAGCAATATAGGAAGAGTCCATAGAGGGCTTGCGAAATCAACTGATGGATTAACTACTGAGTTTGCTTGGGCTATGTCAACTTGGATCGGTCTATCAATGGGTATAAATCAAGGATTCCGCCCAGTGTTTGAATATAAGGAGGTGTAACGTATGGCTACAGTTGGAGATCAATTAACTGCACCAGAGACAGGATGGAAGCGATATGATAACACATATCCGTCTATTTCATATAATGGAACATGGGCGAAAAGAACAGGATACGCAGGTAGTTATGAATTTACAGATACCTACACTTCAACAGCAGGAGACACGGCAACGTTTTACTTTGTAGGAACAAAAATCCGTATCATATCTTTTTGCTGGAACAACTTCACAGCAGATGCGAAGATCACGATTGATGGGGTCGCACATACATTTAGTGAAAGAAGTACTTCAAATACTCCACAAGTCATCGTATTTGAAAAAATGGGATTGCCTGAAGGAAAGCACCGTGTTGAGCTGAAATTGAATTCTGGGACAGATTATCTTGGAATTGATGCAATTGATATTGATGATACAGGGTCTATTGAATTTCCTATCGGTTTTCAATTAACAGCACCAGCTCAAGGATGGAAAAGGTATGATGACAGTGATCCATCTATAAAATACTTTGGAACTTTCGTACGAGAATCAAATGTAGGCTTTTATGGTGGGGCCTCCAACTATGCAACAAGTGCAGATTTTAAGATACAATTTAATTTTATTGGTACTAAAATCAGAATAATAGGTAACCTGTACCAGAACAAATTCCCAAATGTTCCAATAACGATTGATGGTGTCACTGAAACATTCAGTCAGTATGGGGATTTAAAGTTTCAAGCTTTACAGTACGAAAAAATAGGGTTAGAGAATAAAATGCATACTGTAGAGATTACAGTTCCTTCCTATGCAGGAAGTATTGGTTTTGACCCAAATAACATGAACGTGAAAAACATACAGATTGATGCCATTGACATTGATGATTATGGTAAAACTCTCCACCCCGATGAAGTAATAGATGTTAAAGATTTAACTGTAGGAAAACGTATTCGTTTTAACTACTTGGCACCTGCTGGTGCGTTTGGAAGCATATCTATCGGAAAAGAAATGCTAGGACTTCTTCCCAATGCTCCTGCAACAAGTGCAAATGGTGATGGATATTTTATCATGTACGGTACAAATCACAAAGGTGATAAGTTGCTAATGGCTGACCGCAATATCCAAAACATTTCATGGGATGCCTTAAATACAGCAGGGATTGCAAGCGGAAGCGGGCTGCCAATAAAAAGCCTGCACACCATTCCTGGATTGTCTGGGTATTCTTCTGCCGTGTGTAAAGTTTCTGCTTCAACAGAGTATGACAAAGCAAGTTATCATGCATGGAAGGCTTTTGATGGATCAGAGACTACGTACTGGACAAGTACTGCTGGTACTGAAACAACAGAAGAGATTTTAAAGATCGAGTATTCTACGCCAACAAGAATTACTTCGTATTTTCTATATGCCATATACAGTCCGAAAAAATGGGTCTTCGAAGCTTCTAACGACGGAACTGCTTGGGATATCTTGCATAATGGAAATGAAGTATCAAGCTGGCACGGTCTTAAAAAAACCTTCTCATTCAAAAATGATAAAGCTTACACACAATATCGCATCAGAGTATCAGAACGTTACGTGTGGAACGGACTTTATTATGTCGGCTTTTATACTGCCCAATTGTTCACATCCTCTGATAGAGAAATAACATTGCGACTGCCGACAGGTGGAGTAAATGCATCGGATAAAGACAACGAATGGGATAAGTACATTACCGATGATCGGATCTGGAATAATGTAAATCACGGTTCATGGACCAGTACAACTGATCAATCCAATTCAAAAGCCCGCGTGATTCGAGGTTATAACGGACTCACAAACTGGACATCTGGTTCAACAGAGCTTACAACTCCAAGTCGAGGCTTTCGTCCTGCTCTGCTGATTGAGTCAATAAACAATAGATTCCTCGTACAAGACGGCACAGACGTGAAAACGTACACTTCTTCCGGCTGGGAAACCGTTGGTACTACTCCCCCTACAGACGATATGTTTATAAATAAAGGCATGCTCGACCTCTCTACATGCGCCCCATACTTGAAAGATTTAATAGACAAATCCAACATCAAAATCCTTGTTTCGAAACCTAAAAGAGAGCCCACAATAGCTCATCTTACTGGCATCCCAGTACCAAGGATCGTAAAGATGAAGAATGATATAAGCTTTCTCAGCACATCAAAAATCAACTCTTTAACCTTATCAGGTACAGAGAAAGGCGTCTTAAGGATAGCAATAACTACGGACAGTGGAACAACATGGGAATCAAAACAAAAGGATGGCTCGTGGACAACCGTTGATGTTACTAACCCCATTGATTTCAAAGCAAAAGCAATGACAATAGACGATTTCAATAGCATCCAAAACTGGGACGAGAAGATTGGCCAAAGTAGAAACTTGCGATGCGCGTTCTACTTCGAACAGTCTTCATCCGCTGATGAAACAAGTCTAGACTCCCTTACCATGGATGTAGACTTACTAGATTCGTGGGACATGGCGATGCCCGGAGTTGATTACAAATACGGGTATAACCGAAATACCAATCTGCGAGTCCTTTTACTCTCAGATGGAGATTACAAAATAAACGTAGGCTCTGGCGGTAGCAGTGGCTCCACGATCACTGAAGTAGATGGAGGTACTTTTTAATGGCGTTACCAATCAAATTCAAACGAGGTCTAAAAACAAATCTCCCTTCCGCCGCAGCGGTTGGAGAACCTCTTTTCACTACAGATACAAAAGAATTATTTATCGGTACAGGTGATGGGATCTCAGCTATTGGAACCGATCCAACTCTGGCAGATAGAGTGGGCAAACTAGAGAAATATCGTAGTTCCGTATCTCGGACCTATACGGAAACATTTGCTTCACCAAAAGTTGATATTGAGAAAACAACTGCATGGTATTCAACCAACGGTGTACGCACCTCTAAAATCCCCTCCATAACAGAGAATTTCACCGATTTGAGCGCTGTTGATCAAATCAATTCCTACGGCGTTAACTTCGACATTGAAAACGGATTGGTAAGACTGAGCAACACCCTTGAAGGAGTGGTTGTGTCTTCTTCTCTTCCAGTAGTAGGAGTTGACAAGCTAACAGTTCAATCAGACTATACGCTTCCTAACGCATTAGGCGTTATCTCTACCAAAAAAGTAACCGGGGAGAGGGGGGCAAAAGAATCTCACCTAGAACCCACTATTTTAGTTGATCGGTCAAACAGGACTTGGGTTATCAGTTCTGTTTACCGTGAAGGAATTTATGCGGTTGTAACCAATCCAGATGATTCCGTTGCCTTTGAAGGGTATTTGCATTCGTACAGTGGAACTAGTTACTATGTAGCCTCAAGCATTACGAATGCAGTAGTAGACCATAACAACAATGTATGGATAGCAGCAGCCTTAACAAACATGCCTGGATTAATCATTTCAATTAAGCCTGATTTTCAAGCCTTTTTAACTCCCATTTCTGTAAAAGGAACCACCACCATTAACTCCTACACTCCATTTTTAAAACTCCATGTCGATAAAAACAACCGGATCTGGTACTCGTGGGGGTATTCAACTAATCTCTATTACGGATGCGTTAATCCAGATGGTACCTTTTTCATCCCTACTACTACACAAGCTTTCACCCCCTCTACGGCAGTTGACAATGTTGTAATGGTAGAAGACCGTACAAAAGGCTATGTTTGTTTCATAATACGAGGTTACAGCAATAACACGGTAAGAGCTCTTCGATTAAATTATGATGGAACAAACCCAACCCATTTCTCTTCGATCGGTAAAGCCTCAAGTAAATGGTTAAACGCAACCCACGATGAATCAACAGGTTTTACGACTATCTTATGCGTTGATAACAATGCTCCGGTTGTACACCGCCTAAACTTGTCAACGGGAGCATCCACCACTTTTTCTTTGACCGGATTCATGGCTATTGAGCCTTCTTTACCGATTGGGTTTGTGTTACAAGACAAAATTATGCGGGTGTTTTATCATCAACAAACAGTTGGTTCTACCCGTCTTATCTCTATTGATCTTGCTACTTTATCTATTGTGGAACCAGACACACTGATCCAAAGCGGGACCAATACAACACGAGTGTCTGGCTGTATTGACGGAAATGGTCGATTGACAATTGTCATGAATACGACCGAGTATTCTTCAAGCAACTATAGCCTGATAAAAATGTTACGTTACGATACTGTTCCTACCTCTGTAACTTTCCAGATTTCCCCTGACGGTGCTTCGTGGTTTCCCATATCACTTGGTGAGGAACTCACCCTTCCCAATAAAACAGACAAGTTAATCATGAAAATAAAGATGCAGTCACCAAATTACGGGATTTCCCCCACAATTAGAAACTATCGTATTTCACTAGGCGGAACGGCAGGAGAAATCACACAAACGTATACTTCATCCACCTTACCATCCGTTACCCCCATTTCTCGTGTTACACTTACTGCCAATCAAATTCTCGATGGCGGAGAAATCCTCTGGGAAGTAAGCAACAATGGTGGCGGGTCTTGGCAATCTGCTGAGCTGGGTCAGGAGATTGAATTTGCCAATCCAATCAACAGCGATCTTCGAGTCCGTGCGATTCTCCATTCTCCTGCTAGCGAATCAAGCACCCCCTCTATCCGAGATTTCACTGTAACAAGCGCCAACTTATTATTGAACCCCTCCTTAGCAGACCCCAACCTCCCCCAACGAGTCATCGATCTTGAAACCAATCTACTAAAAACAAATTTCCAACTAATCACTTACATGAACGCTACAAAATATGGATTAAAAAACATGGTTGTCGATACTTTCACAGATCTATCTGGTATAGATATCCCGAATAGCCAAGCTGTCTATGACCATACTCAAAAAAAATTCACTACTGGAATCGTAGATATTGTACCGCCCATGACTGCTAACGACGCCCCCGCCCCTTTTATTGTGAGTGCAGACAGTGTTACTGGTGGAGCTGTGTTTCATTTGTTTGACCGCAACTTAGCAAGTGGCTGGAGCACAACTGCAGGTGGACATCATTGGATCAAAATCTTCCTGGGTGAACACGGACAGAGTGTCGATCGATATCTTTTATCTGGAGGCGCAAAGTACGCTCCTACTACCTGGCAATTGCAAGGTTCCAATAATAATACGACTTGGGATACGCTCCATTCTGTTTCCGGTTATGTTTGGACTCGGTATGAAGGCAATGAATTTACTATTCCTACTGAGAACATCAAACCTTATCAATACTATCGATTTTACTCTACCTCTTCCCAATACGGGTCTGGCGTAACCCAAATACAGGAATTACGATTACAAAAGGCCGTAGACCAAAATCATCTACAATCAAAACCCGAGAACACCACTACACCGCCAAATAAAATCGTGATTGTCGGAGATGAGACGGTTAATGGTGGAAGTATCAAATACCAGGCATCTCGAGATGGTGGAAACACTTGGACAGACGTTTCTGCACAAACGTTAACGGATATTTCCAGCCAACCGTTTGGAACACAACTCGTCGTAAAAGCAATCATTACTGGGAATGCAGAGCTCAATGCGTGGGGTTACTACTATGAGTAAGACAGATTCATTCATATAAGCCGTGTGGTCTAAAAGTCACGCTCCCCTTCACTGCCTCAGCGGGGAAGTCTCTTTTTACAACCGATACCCATGAACTTTTCGTTGGAACAGGTGAAAGTAGTGCCAATTGCAGCGACTGATCCTACCCTTGTAAATCGAATAGAGGAACTTGAAATACGCATAAGTACCGTCTCCAGCACCTACTCCGATGAATTTGATGCATTGAGTTGTGGTAAAGTACAACCACCTAAAACACCGTGAGAATTTCCCCAAACTGTCTACTCTATATATAGACCTCACAAGAGAAAGCAGGTGAACAAACGGATGATCCAAACACTACTCAACTCTTC
Source organism: Brevibacillus sp. BC25 (assembly GCF_000282075.1). Taxonomy (NCBI): domain Bacteria; kingdom Bacillati; phylum Bacillota; class Bacilli; order Caryophanales; family Paenibacillaceae; genus Brevibacillus; species Brevibacillus sp. BC25. Next base: position 81,200 of record NZ_AKIX01000016.1, on the reverse strand, counting down.
CACTCTCCCTTTGGTAGTATCCAGTGTGCTGACGGCAATCGTCACGTATCTGGCTGCTCGCCACAACAACAAGAAAGAGTTGATGATTACAGACAGGCAGCAAATCTCACAAGAAAACCAGCAAATTCGCCAGGAGCTGCGTCAGGAAATGGACAAGCTCCGGGAAGAACTCCATGTTTGGCGCAACCGTTGCATGGAGCTTGAAACCATCGTACAGGAGTGGCGAGATAAATACACGACGCTGGTAGTAGAGAGACAACAGCTGGAGTTTCGTGTAAAAGAGCTGGAGACCGAGCTCAAAACGTACATGCAAGCGAGGATTTCCTAGATGTTGCCGATCCAGCCGTACCTCCTCCACAAGGCGTCATCTACGAAGGTGACACCTACCTTCCTTGGGGCGAAATCTCGCCTCGCGAATTAGCTCCCTTCCAAATGAATGACGGCTGGATGTTTGTCTTTCAGCCTTGATCGCCTCTGACTCCCCGAACCACGCCCCGCTTTAAAAACAAAAGGAGGAACAACCTTTGATTGATATTGACCAGTTCATTCACAGCCTGAGTCTGCTTACTTTTATGGCGATCTTGATCGAAGCCGTAACCGAAATTTTTAAAAATGCCTTCCCCGTACTAAAAGATCGCTCCACTTACATCCTCTCTATCCTCATTGGCATTTCGCTCTCCCTCGCTTTTCAAGTCAACCCCTTTGGTCTTGAGGGCAGCGGCTACTACGTTTCTGCCGTGCTGGCTGGTATCCTCACCAGCCGCGGAGCGAACTACCTTAATAGCTTTGTGAAAAAGCTAAATACATCCTCGAAACAATAACCTCTTTCTTCCTCACACAAAAGCACCTGTCCGACGCAACATCACATGCAACAGACAGGTGTCTTTTTCTCTTGTCTCTATATCATCTTCATCTACTATTGCCTAATTGAAAACAATAATTTTCCTAATAAAGGCAATTTTGTAACAAAATTGACATCACTAAATGCTTATATGCCTTCAAATTAAGTGTAATATACCCCTAGGTGCACCTAGGAGGAAAAAAATGACGCTTAAAAAGAGTTTTTTCACAATTTTATCTGCCTTACTACTCTCAACAGCTGTGATTCCTTCAACGTATGCTTCTGCTCAAATTGCTAAATCACAGGATGTGGTTATTCAACATGCTCAAGATAATAAACAAAATCAAGTAAAACAGCTAACTTCTGAAGAACAAGGCAACGCAAAACATGAAATAAAAGAAGAAGCTGCTGTTGTTCCAGTCATCGGTATCATTATTAGGGCTGGGGTAGTCGCTTGGAAGGGATACAAAACTTATGAAAGAGTTTCTGAGGCTTATGTAGAAAATGCCATTGAAGATCATTACGGTTTAAAAAGCTCGAGATCAAGCACAACACTAATGGAGTATCAAGTTGGAAGTGAAGTTTTTGAATTGAAATTTGGTACATCTAAATGGGGTTTGGAGCATATTTTGGGTAAACATCACCCTAAATACTATTACGGTATCGATTTTGGTAAAAAGAACAGCATGTTTGAACCAAACATCGGTATTGAAGATATTGAAAATATGATTACGATACTTTCTTTTCAAAGTAACAATGACGATAAAATTGAAAAAGCTTTGAAAAATGGGAAGCGTGCAACTGTGTATGGAAGTTGGTTGGGCGAAGAATATACCTTGGTTATCGAAGATGGAAAAGTAATTACGCTTTATCCTGACGGCTGGAACATGGTAGAGTACGATTAAGAAGCATATGTTGGCAAACATCCGGCTTCACTGTAAAAAGTGAGGCGGGATGTTTGGTTTTACGCAAGGAAAAATTTTTCTAAGAGGAGTATGCTTATGTTTAAGATCAATACATATTTGCTTAGACCACATAAGGAACTCGTCACAAAATTTCCTGATATGCACATGCATAAAGTAATTGCTCTATACCCAGATGACTGTTATATCAATATCCAAGATTCATTCCAGATGGACAATTTCAAGCATAATATTGAAGAAGACTATAATGAATACTGTGTCACCATATCGTTCAATGAATTAAATGTTGTATCCTTTGGCTTTTGCGGTGTAGAACTCTGGTACTCATATATTCACCTGATGAATGAATATGTTCAACACGGGTCTGCGGTAGAACAGTATGGAATTGATCCAATTGAGTTTGTTTTGGAAACTCTCGATTCGAATTTGGTGCAATTTTCTATTAGATATACGAACGACAACACTCTTATCGCACAGGCAAATTTACCGAAAAGGGAGTTTCTTTCCGCTTTACTCGACGGGGCAAAAGCATACTATGCAACGATGTTAAAGTATCAGCCGAATTATGCGCGCCAATATAAAAGAATTGCTGGCTTGATAAATGATATTGAGAGCGCTGTTATTAATAAAGATAAGTAAGCGTATTTGTCGTACAGGAAAAGCACCTACCATGATGCAACATCACACGCATCAGGCAGGTGCTTCTTCTTTTTCTCTATACTCTCTCTATACTTCCTCTATCAGCCGCGCCAACAAGGTAGCACGCGTCGATATTTCTCCCAGTTCGATCCATTCATCCGGCGAGTGGGCGTAGCCACCCTTTACACCAAGTCCATCCAGCGTCGGGACTCCACAAGCAGCAGCAAAGTTGCCATCGCTGACTCCACCTGTACCCGACTCTTCCAAAGCCATCCCTAGTTCATTGATGCTAATCGATTGTGCAAGGGAAAATAATTTGCCTGTCTCTTCGGTTCGCTCCATCGGCGGTCGGCGAATGCCTCCCTTTACGCTGATATTTGTACCGGCGAGCACTGGCGTGAGTTCGCTCATTACCTTCTCAATGCGTAATGCCTCTTCCATCGAGATAAATCTCACGTCTACTTCAGCTTCTGCCGAATCCGCTACGACATTGGAACCAATCCCGCCCTTGATGACGCCCACATTGACGGTCGTTCCTTTCTCGTAATCGGTCAAGGCATGCAGAAATTGCACCTGTCTCGCCAGTTCTTCAATAGCAGAGACACCTTTTTGATGATCGACGCCAGCGTGTGAGGAAATACCGCTGACTGCCACGGTAAAATAGGCGCTTCCCTTCCGCCATGTTTTAAGTGCGCCGCTCGGTTCGGTTGGCGGCTCCAACACAAAGCTCGCCACCGAACGCGCGGCTTCTTCTTCTACCAATCGACGAGAAGTCGGGCTGCCGATCTCTTCATCACTGTTTAATAGGAGCACGATTTTTTTATCTGCAGGCAGGCGATCCAGCTTCACCAATGCCCGCATCGCAAACATTGCTTGCAAAACGCCCGCTTTCATATCGTATACGCCCGGCCCGTACGCTTTCTTATCCCGGATCGCAAATGGTCGGCGAGCCGCCTCTCCTTCTAGCCATACGGTATCGTAGTGACCGATGATGAGGATTTGCTTTTCCCCGTTGCCCAGCGTACAACGCACCTGATCGCCATACGTCTTATTCGGGATCAGCTCTGCTACTCCCCCTGTCAGCCGTTGAAACTGCAGGGCGAACCAACCCGCCATGCGGTCGCCCAGCTGTTTGTCACGAGAAGGCGAGTCCATGTTGACTGCCTCTTCGAGTAGCTGGAGATAGTGGGACATATTCTCTTGTACATAAGTATGGATTGACATAGTGCCTCTTCCTTAGTGAGATTGTGAATTGAGTCCGAACAGGCGCTCTAGTCCGTACACTTTTTCCAACAAGACGATGAACACCAGACTCAACAGGATGACCACCGAGGAAATCGAAGCCACCAACGGGTCAAGTGTTTCCTGCATATAGGTGAAAATCGCGAGTGGCAGCGTCGTCGTATCCGGTGCCACCAAGAATAAGGAAACCGTCACATTGTCAAACGACGTCAAGAACGAAAAGATCATCCCCGACACGATGGCCGGACGCAACAGTGGCAACGTAATATCCCAGAACACCCGAAACGGATGGGCCCCCAGCATGTATCCCGCTTTTTCCAACGTATAATCGAACGAGCTAAGCCCTGTGAGCACCAGCCTTACGACATACGGAATCGAGATCAGCATGTGCGCCAGCAAAAGCCCCGTAAACGTCCCTGCGATACCAATTCGCGTGAAAAACAGCAGCGCGGAAATCCCGATAATGAGCGAAGGAACGGTTAGCGGTGAAAGCATCAGTGCGTTGATGATGCCGCTCCCACGAAACTTGTATTTGGACAGCGCGAATGCAGCCAATGTCCCTATGAGAGTCGCCAAAATTGCTGTAACCGTAGCTAGCTTAAGACTAAACCACAGCGAATCGATGAACTCCGGTCGATCCAAAATCATTTCATACCACTGCAACGAAAACCCTTCCGGCGGAAACCCGAGATATCCTGCTGCGGTAAAGGAGCTCGGGATAATGACCAGAAACGGCAGATTGACCAAAACAAGCACAAAGAACGTGATGAGTCCGAGTACGTTTATTTTTTTCATGACGCAAACACCTCTTTATACCGCTTGGTTTCAATCAGCTTCGTATACAAAGTCACCAATAGGATCGTGCTGCCCAGAAGCAGGAAGGCAAGTGCCGCACCCAAAGGCCAGTTCAGTGTCGCCATGATTTGCTCATAGGCGATGACAGGCATGACCTTCACGGACGTTCCCCCCATCAAAGCAGGTGTTACAAAGGCGCTCATCGACAAGCTGAACACCAGTGTCGTACCGGCAATAATCCCCGGTAAGCACAAGGGCAAAGTCACACTGAAAAACGTACGTGCGCGGGAAGCCCCCAAAATCGACGCCGCCTTATTCAGGGACGGATCGATGGCATACAAGCTGGTTGCAATCGCCAAAACCATGTACGCAATAAAGGAATCCGTCAGACCGATCACAATACCCAGCTCGTTGTACAACAACCGTAATGGTTGATCGATCAACCCCAGACTGATCAACGTTTCATTGATCCAACCTTTTTCACCCAAAACCACTACCCAACCGAAGTTGCGAATCACAACACTGATGAGGTGAGGGGCCAGGATTAGCATCGTGACGATTCCACGCATTTTCCCTGTAGCCTGCGCCATGTACATCGCTACAGGGAATCCAAGCAAAAGGCTCGCCAGTACGGTCCAGAGACTCACACGAATCGTCCGCCACAGAATCTCCAAGTAGTACGGATCTTGTACAAACAATAAATAATTGTGCAAAGAGAATGCCTGATTCTCATCCTGAAAGCTAAGCAAAAGCATCATCATCATCGGGATGATGAATACTCCAAGCAGCAAAATCATCGCAGGTGCTGTCAACAACGTAACCGAGAGACGCTTACTCATTCGTCATCCCCTTCCTGCGGGCATGACCAGTACGTCGTCCGCGTTCCATTGACAGTAAACCGTTTGACCTTCTTGGCGGTCCACCGAACTATCGGTCATTTGGACTTTTACCGAAAGCGTATGCTCCCCGACCTTGACCTCACATTCTGTGTACGAGCCCAGGAAGGAGGCAAGCTGCAACTGTCCTTTTACCCGATTCGCTTCCTCACTGACTGCTGTATCGGTCAGCTTGATTTTCTCTGGTCGGATAAAAATGATCACTTTTTCATGGAGTGCCACTGTTCGCTGTTGCTTCGCCGCCTTCACGAGCATTCCACCAGTCGTACGCAACGTGAGTACATCCCCGTCAATTCCGATGACTTCCCCTTCCAAACGGTTCGTCTTACCAATGAAGGTATGTACGAATTCAGATGCGGGCTGATTGTAAATCTCCAGCGGTGTACCGATCTGCTCCACGAATCCGTGATTCATGACCACGATGCGATCAGAGAGCGCTAGCGCCTCTTCTTGGTCATGTGTAACGAAAATAGTCGTAACGCCGATTTCGTGATGTAAGCGCTTTAACTCATCGCGCAGCTCTTCACGAAGTTTGGCATCCAAGTTACTGAGCGGCTCATCCAAAAGCAGGAGTGACGGCTCAATAACAAGCGCCCGTGCAATTGCAATCCGCTGACGTTGTCCGCCAGATAGCTGATTCGGGTAGCGGTCTGCTACGTTTGGCAGCTTGACCAGCCCAAGTACACGATTCACACGCTCTTGCATTTCTTGCTTGTTCACTTTGCGTAATTTCAAGCCGTAGGCGATGTTTTCCGCCACAGTCATATGAGGGAACAGCGAGTACGTCTGGAACACCATTCCCAGTTCCCTTTTGTACGGAGGCACGCCATTCATTCGCTGTCCCTTGATCAAGAGGTCTCCGCCATCCGAGTCCAAAAAACCGGCAATCATATTCAAGGTCGTGGTCTTACCGCAACCAGATGGGCCGAGAAACGAGATGAATTCGCCTTGCTCCACCTGCAGGTTGAAGTTTTGAACCACGACATTGCTTTGAAATTTTTTCATGATGCCGCGCAGTTCAACGTCAATCACCTTGGTCACGTGAATACCTACTTTCCTGTTTTAGGTGCGATTTCTTTATTAAAGCGATCCAGCCAAGCAGATGTTTCCTTGCTCACTACGCTATAGTCGAAGTTAACAACCTTTGTACGATCGAATTCCAATGTTTTCGCTACATCGTCTGGCAGCTTCACAGATGTTGCCGGATTGTAGTACAGCTTCGTTGCGTACATCGTTTGAATTTCATCTGTCAAAAGGAAATCGACGAATGCTTTTGCCGCTTTTGGACTCTTCGAACCTTTTACCAGCGTAGCTACGTTCGGTACGATGTTTCCGCCCTCTTCAGGGAAAACGAACTCCAATGGTACGCCTGCTTCTTTTTGTGTCAAGCTGCGCGCCATTGTCCAAGTGGTGTACGCTGCGCTCTTGTTTTGCAGATTTTGCTGGAGCTGTGCTGCACTCTTCGCAAAGGTCGGCATGTATCCTGCAATCGTTTCCATTTGTTTGAAGCCCTGTTCCATATTTTTCTCGGTCCCGCCATTTGCGTACGCCAGCATGATCATCGCAGAGCGTCCGAAGTTGCTCGCTACGTCTGTCATCGTGATGTAGCCTTTCACTTCAGGCTTAGCCAGGTCATTCCAAGACTTCGGTACAGGCAAGCCTTTTTCTTTTACCAGGTCCGCATTGTAGGAAATCCCCATCGGCGTGAAGTTTACGACTACACCGCTATCCTCCGTCACACGCAAATCTTCCGGTACGTTTTTCATGTTCGGAATATCTGTTGCGGATACGGCTTCCCATAGGCCTTCTTGACGACCTTTTTCTTGCTCGCCGCCCTCAACGATAGTCAAGTCGATTTGCGGAGCATTTTTCTGTGCCTTAACCTTCGCTACGATGTCGGTAGAAACCCCGGAAACATAGGTCAGCTTTACATTCGGATACTTCTCGTTAAACTTCTTGAAGACTTCATCCTTCATCATCTTTTCAACGGTCGCGCCGTTTCCTGCTACTACCAGAGTGTCTTCCAGCTGAGCTTGTGCTTCGGTGCCGCTATTGTTGCCAGCAGCCGGTGCAGATGTTTGCGGCGTAGAGGAGCCACATCCAGCCAGCAAGGAACCAGTCAAAGCAAAAATGGACAAGACGGATAATGCCTTTTTCTTCATGTAAGTTCGACCCCCGATTGTCTATTTTGTTCACGAATAGAGAACGATGTTTCCTATTAGAGAACGATAATGTTATACTAGCATAAAGATACTGACTATTCAAGGTAGTCGTACTAGAAGCATCATTGCCCCAATTACAGGCTTGTCAGCATTCTTTCTAATGGTAAAATTACTTCAATCGAGACTCTTCTTTTAGAGGGGCTACTGTACGTTAAAGGAGACGTTTTTATGGACCAAGTATTGTCTTCTGTTCGAAATGGCTGTCGGCTGTTAAAAATATTTCTCGATTCGCCAAAGGAACTCGGAGTAACGGAGCTCAGCAAAAAGCTCCAGCTGTCCAAGGGAGCTGTCCACAAGCTCCTGTCCACGCTGGAGTCTGAAGGCTTTATCCGCCAAAATGAAAAAACCAAGCAGTATACGCTTGGTTACACGCTTTTGGAGCTGGGCACTAAGGTGCTCACGAATCACGATATCGTTGATTTTTCCAAACCGTTTCTGGACCAGCTTGTCTCACGGACAAACGAATTGGCAGTCTTATGTGTACAAGATTCCAAGGACGCGATTTATGTAGCCAAAGAGGATTCGCTTCATCCTGTTCGGTTTACCGTAGAATCCTTTCGGCGTTTTCCTCTTTACTCTACCTCCGCCGCCAGGGTTTTGCTCGCCTATCAGCCGGAGGAATTTCAAGATGAAATTTTGCAGGAACACCCGCTGAAAAGCTACACGCCTCATTCGTACACGTCGATCGAGCAAATCAAAGAGGACTTGGCGACCATCCGCGAGCGGGGCTATGAAATTAGCTCGAATCGACGCAATACAGGCGTGACCGGAATCGCTGCCCCGATTTTTGATTCAACTGGACACGTAACTGCATCCGTCAGTGTTATCGGTCCCTCCGACCGCGTGATGCTGAAACAAGAAGAGATTTTACAAGAAACGCTAGCGACGGTACGTGCGATGTCAGCTCAGTTAGGGTATCGAATGTCTTGAAAATAGCTTAAGTTGCCATGAAAAAACCTCCTGTTCATCAGTCTGCTCTGATGACAGGAGGCTTCTCTTTATGCTGACTCACCCAGCACCCGCTGTAGATGAAAGCTCCCGACGCACAGCGGACTCCTGCGCATCTCCTCGCTGTTCAATGCCAGACCATAGCGTCGAGACGAGAATCGGCCAGCCCACGATTCCGTGCGAAATCAAACCGATAGCGGCAAATCCCGCTTCATTAACTCTAAAGCCTTACTCTCGGTTCAGGTCTCTTGCTCTTGCCACTACATCACCACCATAGTTATGTTATGTAAATAGAAAAAGAGCCCAAGATTAATTGGGCTCAGAAATAAAAATATTAGATATTTTATAAAACTCAAGAATCGTTTAATTACCTCCAACTGACAACGATATTATCGATTCCCGTAACCCAAGTACTCGAAGTAGAAGAAGCTCGAATTTCGATAGCCTGGTTACCCGTGCCAAGATTTATTGTTTGTGTTCTCCATTGGACGTCTGATTCAGTAAATGTGTGTTTCAAAATTCCATTAACGAAAACTTGAGTATGATAAACGCCACTACTACCTCCAAAAAGCATTCCTTTATGGTCAAGTTTCAAAGTTCTTGAGGTAGTTCCAGATGGGATATCTACATTTAGTGTTACACTTTTTGAGCCAGTGGAATCAGCAACAATTGCTGAAATAGATCCTACAGAAGAATCATATTCCCATCCACCAAGTGATAGGTTTAATCGTGTATCAAAACTACCATCAGTAAAGTCCTCTACAATAGTAGTTGGTGTTACTCCCCCACTAGCATTTGTCGTACCGTAAGCATATGCCGATTGCGGTCCTATACCAAAACTATTTACACCAGCAACCTTATAGTAATACGCTGTATTAGAAGTTAGCCCGGTATTTGTATAAGGAGAGGTTACACCAGATGCAACTAGAGAGTACGTCCCAGATGGTGATGTGCTACGGTATACATTAAAACTAATCGCACCTGTAGCAGACATATTAAGTGTCAGGCTAGAAGTAGTAGGTGATCCAACTGATACGCTGGGCGTACCTGGGACAGACCCTACAGACGCAGGTATAATATTTAGCGTAATTGGACCATTTTTACCTGCTCCATGGTTATATCCGTAAACTTTCAAATATACCACTTGACCAGCGGAGAGAGTATATGTGATTTTCGGTTGTGAACTGCCTGCGCTGTCGTCATCTTGGGCCAAGATGTTTTGGGAACTATCGAGTAGTTGCATGTAAGAATCAAACGATGCTGATGTTGTGAAATTGTAACTTCCTGTATTTGGTACAGTGTATTTGAAGTATAGATCTTTTGTATCCTGCAAGATTCCGTTTGCATTCGTTCCGGAAACCACAATAGGATTGGTGAAAGAATCTCCAGGAGTTCCTCCGCCACTTCCACTAGTAGTGAAATTAACAGAAATGCTGTCGATAAATACCGCATCTAAACCGGCCGAATAGGATTTATACTTATCCCACCGAAGTTCTACAAGATACTTTCCGCCTGGCTGTAACGAGAGAGTATTAGTTTCATAGTTGGACTCAATATCGGAAGCGTAGGTTAAAGCCATTCCGTTCACCGTCACTAACATAACATCAGTCCATCTACAATCGGCCCTTTGAACAATACTAATCTGAGGATTCACTGCATTTGCTGGGAGTTGAAAGGTGAACCGACTAATACCTGTGCCTGTATTGAAATATGCCGGAGTTCTTAAAACTGTTCGACTACCGTCTGTTCCGAGAACAAAATCACCTGTGATATTAAAATTAAAGTTCGAATCAGAGAAATCTTCCGTTGTCGATGATGATAAAAGAGGATAAGCAAGAGAATTTGATGGAAGAAGTGATGCCGGAAGGCCAATCAGACCAACACCATACTCATTCTTTGTCCCAAAAGGAGTGGCGCCTTCATATAATTTATCCCTCAGTTGCTGGGCAGTGTGGTTCGGATATGCCTGTTTGAGCAACGCCATTACACCTGTAGCAAATGGAGCAGCACACGACGTTCCGCCATAAGAGGAGTTATACCCTCCAGACTTACTAGTCGTTACCTGATTTGTAAAGCTTGCGATATCCAAATAGGGTCCAGTACCTGAATAGTCTGCTCGACTTAAATAAGGAGCTCTGGAGCTTCTAGCAACAGCTCCTACAGCAACAACCTTCTCGTATCGTCCAGGGTATCTTACTGTGTCCTTGGTAACGTCTCCATTTGTATCTGCATAGTTACCTGCAGCAGCTAAGACGGGAATACCTTTCGCCTCTAGTACATCACAGGCAGCTTGCAGAGAAGCCCCTCCATAGTCTAATTGTACATTACAAAGTACAACGTCAACATCCAAAGTCGCAGCATGTTGGAGTGCTTCGACTGTATGAGAAAGATTTGTATATGAAGCTTGAGTGTCTCCATCTTTTTGGTAGTAACAGTTAATAACGTGAATGTCAGAGTCATAGGCAATACCTTTTACATAAGCGCCATTATTGCGAGCTGCAATTACACCAGCACTACAAGTACCATGACCAAAATCAGTTGGATTTACATCCGTTGCATCAGTAGAATCGGTTACCACATTCCATGTACTAAGAGGCGTCGGTAGATCTGGGTGGGGAGTTACTCCACTGTCAATAATTGCCACTTTTACTCCAGCACCAGTGTATCCAGCATTCCAAAAGTTAAATGCTTGAGCTGTTGCATGTCCCCACGTTTCTACTTCGTTACTAGATGGACTTTTTGCCTCGATGTCTTGGTCTATACTCTCAACAAGTTTATGAGTTAGTAGTTGATCAACCCCTGCATCATCAATATGAACTACAGCAAAACGATCAAAGGCTGGTGTACGGAATTTTTTTAGTACTTTACCACCAAATTGCTTAACGATCTTATTTTGCTCTTTCTCACTAACCCCGTCGATAAAGTTAACGATATAACGCTGGGCAATCTTTTTAGAACACTCTCTGTTCCGCAGTTCTTTTTTACTCATACTATCTCTCCTTCGATCTGTGTTTTATCTGATCCGTTAGAAGATTTTGACCAGAATGCAAACAGAAAAGCCACCCGGCGTCCCGAGTGGCTTATTCCTTATTTGCTTGTCTCCATTTTATCAAAGAGTCCTGTTCGCTCGCTGAAATCGCCTGTAGTGTAAACTTTTGTAACTAACTGTAAGCCTAGTAAACTAATCCTTTTGAGTGTTTTGCAAAAGGAATTATTCCCCAACTGTAGAATAGTGTGACTGAAGGAGGTTCAATTACATGAAAGAATTAAAACTAATTTATAAATATTTGCCCCATATATGGACAGTTATACTTTTTGTCGCCCTAATACTGACATATTTTAAGGGTAGTACACAAATATTCCCAACAGTGCTGCTTGCTATTTTTATGGCACCAATTGTGTATTTTATCAAACCACAGGAAATAGCAAAAAATTGCAATATTCTTTTTATGACCTTTGTAACTTTCTTATTCTTTCCTCTTTCGATTAGTTTTTGGATTACTGCTTTCTTGCTTTCTGAGACCGGATATGACCTTTACATCATTGTATTAGGAATTGCTATCGTCTCATCATTGATTTTTGCCATCAAGATTAAATTCGATAGAAACCAAATCTTTCTTGAAAACGCAAAAATATCTTTTGATATTATTAGACTAATTTTTGTGGTTTTTCTCTCATTGTCCGTAATTTTCACAAATTTTATTAGCGATTTTTCAATGTTATACAAGATTGTTCGAATTGATTCGAATAATCTTGAAGATACAAGGAAAATGGTCATCGTTCTGCTGCAATTAGTATCCTTTCCCTATATCTTAACGTCCACTGGATTAAAAATTATAGCGGATTGTCTACTCTTATTAAAAAAGAGAAAGAAAGAACTCATAGAACAGGCAAAAAAGAATACCGCCTAGTTCGCTCAGACGGTAATGAATGAGTTTTACCAAAGAAAAGTCCTTTCAATCAACAGTTGCTTTCATATTACCTATTTTTCATGTTCCCATAATAGCATGGTTGGCGCCCAATATTGGTACATAAGAAGCTCAAATTTTGCCCCCAAAATGCCCACTGATAAAATACTATGCAGCATCGTTTTTTTCAACATTTCGCTGAACATCATACTTTTCATATCTGGGGTAGAAAAAATGATATACCATATTTTTAAATAGATTCACTAACGCCAAAATAATACCCACACCATATATAGCTATAAGAACCGACTCAGCTAATCTAAATAATATGCCTTGACTATTTATAATCATTTCCGCAAAAAGATTTACAAAATAAATGGCTCTACTCTCTTCAAGGATATAAAGATAACCTGCAAAGATACAAAACCAGGTTAGAATTTCTAATAGTTTGCGTTGAGCTCCATAATTTAGTTTATAGTAATCACCAATATAAAGAAGAGCTATCTCAGTGTCTGAGATTTGGAAATACTTTTTGTTTACTATAGGTTTATAACAAAGTATTAATATTGCTGAAAGCAAAGACATTACTGAAAGTATGATTGTAAAAATCAATAACATCTCAATGGCAAAAGCCAGATGTGGTATATTGTTCTTTAATATTGTAATAAGCTTGCCAAAATGTATCGGGAAAAATAACTTACATACAATTAACAAAACTAAAAGCATAGTGATATTTTCAGGCGCCTTCAGACGTAGGACTACTTCTTGATAAAAGTTTTCTGCCTTTTTTGTAATCGTCATAATGTTCTCCTATCCTCATTTTTCTTCGCGCATTTTTATATCGACTATATGCCTACATTTCGGGCTTTGTGTTGTTGCAATTGCAATCCACCATGGTGCTTGACAACGAAAGAATTCCTATTAACAATGTAACCTACTTAAAGGTTACTACGTTTTGCATCAGTTCCTTATCCCTAAACATTAATACTACTAACCCTATTTAATAACCTTATCACCAATTATCCCCTTTTCTATTACTACGTATGGATAATATTAGTAGTTGCGATTTTTTATTAAATAGAAAAGACGGCTCTATATTACAGTGACCGCCTTCAGAATAAACTTTACCGTACCTATCGCACGGTTTTTGAAAGTCGTAAGTACTCTTTGGTAAACGCAACTCGAACTCATAGATATGCTTGTCCCTTATTTGTTCGAAAAAGCACCTTCTGATGATCTTGCTTCCTTCTATATGAAGTGCTCCCACTGCTCTTTCAATTGCCAAGCATTTTTGCTCGTAGTTGAGGATCATCAACGGGCTTTCTTCCCTGGGAATGATTTTGTTGCATACAACGTTACGTAGAGTACCGCGACCATCAATATCCCCTCTAGTTCCATTGCCCTCTATGTTCGCAATATCTATCTCCGTGAAGTCGTACTGCTCGGGGAAGTACTTCTCAACAGTGAAAATCTCCACGGCAGCTTTCATCGACGGGTAGGCTTTTAATAGCTCATGTGCTTTCTCTTTGTTTTCAGCATTGATGAACAAGTCTATTGTGCGCTCATCTTTCCAATTTTCCCTCGCGGTAAGCCCATGATTTAATTAGTTTAGGCAAACGTATATACGGGCTCCCAATTGGGGGCTTATTTTTTTGTCCCACTCTCCTTCAGCTACGGTTAAGTGCGGAAGGAGGTAATTACTATGACCAAGCATTTTGCATTTCTACGCAAGTTTCGAAGAGACAACTCGACTCAATCTAGAGTTAATTCAGCTCGGCTATAGGAACTGCTATCTGCAGCCCATGAGCACCTGGGTGGCCTTTGTTTTCAAACCCGTTACCGAGACAAGCCACGCCATCTTGAGACACTTATTTTAAGAAGAAGAAGAATATCTGTCACACTTAGAAAACTAATTCTGTAGAACTGATGCTCCACTCCGAACTATCATGTTAAATTTTTCATCTTGAGGAGTAACGGTCTCGTTAGTTTTTCGTCCTACTAATTGTCAATCGTATTACGTGTAAACAGAAAGGAAATGACACCCTATGAGAAAAACATATTTGCTGCTTTCTTCTTTGTTATTCTGTGCTTTGCTTGTCACCGACGCTCATGCAGTTTCACCCCAAGAACCGGTCGCACCTGTTCCTCCCCAAGTAATTGTTCCAACAAGTAGCAAGGATAAACAAGGAAATACCCTTGAAAAATCAATGGCATATGTGAAAACGTTACAAGTGAAAAATGGAAAACTATTCGTCTTGCTTGACTATATTCAATGGTTTTTCGGTGAGGCAGCAGTAAAAGCTTATCGTCAAGATCATCCATTAGAAAAAGAGGACTATCCAATGCCATATTACATTCGTAATAGCAGTCCTAAAATTAGATCGTTTGAAATTTCTCCAAAGGCTTCGTTTACTCTTCAAACCAACTCTACACAAAAAGATGGGAATTTCCATTGGAATGAATCAGTAAACGCCGATACTTTTAAAAAGTTTGTGCTTTCCAAGGGGATTCCTTATCAGATACCATTCCACATTGAAGTAACGAATGGAATCATCACAAAAGTTACAGAACAGTACGTCCCCTAATTATTAGCAGCACTCCCTTTTTGGGATGCTGCTTTTCATTTTTGGATTGGGTTTTTATTTTCCCATTCCACTTGCAAATAAGGCTCCCATGCACGTTTTAGTAAACGAATGCCACCCTCAATCTCCTCGATGGTCTGCCCCCCGAATCCGAACTGAAAAGCCGGCAGTCCATTTTCCTGCGGATGAACCCATTTATGTACAGTTGGATAGACACGTACGCCTGATGCAGCCGCAATTTGCGTCAACTGTTGCGGAGTGCTCTCACTTTTCACTTCTACCGTCACGGACAGCCCGGCATCCTGACCTTTGATCCGGATATACGCCCCTAGCTGTTCCTGCAAGCATTGAAGCAACGCCCCATGCTTTTTGCGGTAAAGCGTCCGCATCTTGCGAATATGCCGCTCCCAGTCGCCATTTTTCATGAACAAGGCCAGCGTCTCCTGATGAATACGTGATGCCGACTGATCAAAATCCGCCAATTTTTCTTGAAACACCGCCAATAACGCTTGGGGCAAAACCATATAGCTTATCCGAATCGACGGCAGCAAAGCCTTGGAGAACGTCCCCAAATAAATGACGCGTCCCTGCGTATCCAGCCCTTGAAGGGAAGGAATCGGCTTGCCATGATAGCGAAACTCACCATCGTAGTCATCCTCCATGATGTAACTCCCTGTCTGATTCGCCCAGTTTAGCAGCTTCAGCCGTTTGGCATACGGCATGACAATTCCAGACGGGTCCTGATGAGACGGGGTGATATAAACCAGCTTGGCTCCACTCTCACCAAGCACTTCCAAATCGATTCCATCCTCTTCCAGCCTGATCGGGCGCACATCATAGCCCAAATGGGAAAACACGGCACGAACACCGTTATAGCCCGGCTCTTCCATCGCAACAGCCTGTCCTCGTGTTCCGAATAAGAATCCCAATAAGCTGATCATCACCTGCGTCCCCGCACCGATCACAATTTGTTCCGGCGTAGCTTGTACACCCCGAGCTCGTCCGAGATAGCGTGCGAGCTCCTCCCGCAGCTGCGGCTCGCCTTGTTGGTCGCCGTAGTAGAGCACATGCTTGTTTTCTTCCTGCATGCATTGGTTGGTGTACTTGCGCCAACGGTCAAAAGGAAAATGCTCGGCATCTACGCGTGCTTGGTGAAAATCATATTGGACCGGGACTAGTGAGGGCGTAGGTGGAGGCGTTTGGACGTGAGCCGGTTTAATTGGTTGCTGCCCTTCCCCTGCGGGTACAGGCACTGGCCCATCCCAGTCCACATCGACCACATAAAATCCGCTGCGCTCCCGACTCTCGATGTAGCCTTCTGCCATGAGCTGGTGGTAGGCGCTCTCGACAGTCGTTTTACTCACTTGCAAAAATCCGCTCAACGCCCGAACAGAAGGCAGACGCGTCCCGGAGATCAAGCGCCTCCCTTGGATTTCTGTACAAAAATAGCGATAAAGCTGTAGATAGAGAGGCTCGCTCCCTTCAACAAAGCGGGGACTAATATCTAGCAAGCTACCTCCTCCTCACTGACCAAATGAAAAACCGACGGAGACAAAATCCCCATCGGTACTCACGTTTCTATTACACCAATATTACGCCAAATACGCCTCTCTTACCTGCGGATTCATCAATAATGTCTGGGCGTCGTCTTGCAAAATAATTTCGCCTGTCTGAATCACATAACCGCGATGCGCGACAGACAGCGCCTGATTCGCATTTTGCTCGACCAAGAGAATCGTCATGCCTTCCTTGTTTAGCTCCGTAACGATGTCAAAAATCTGCTCCACCAGAATCGGCGCCAATCCCATCGACGGTTCATCGAGCATGAGAATTTTTGGCTTCATCATCAGTCCACGAGCAATCGCCAGCATTTGCTGCTCGCCACCGGACATCGTGCCACCTTTTTGACTAACCCGTTCCTTCAGTCGTGGAAAGTAAGCAAAGGCACGCTCGATTCCTTCTTCAATCACCTTTTTATCGGATACACTGAAGGCACCCATCTCCAAATTCTCGCGTACGGTCAATTTGGGAAAAATGCGGCGGCCTTCCGGAACGTGGGCGATTCCTGCTAAGGCAATATCATGTGTACGCATCTGTGTAATGTCTTTGCCATTAAAGATGACTTTTCCTTCTTTGGCACGGGTCTGCGCACAAATCGTTTTCAACGTGGTCGATTTACCTGCCCCGTTGGAACCAATCAGCGTCACCACTTCGCCTTCGTTTACCGTTATGCTCAATCCTTTTAATGCGTGGATGCCGCCGTAATACGTATGAACGTTAGTCAGCTCAAGCAATGCCATCGATTTTCCTCCTTCTACGACACGTCCGACGCACTTTTTCCGAGATAGGCCTCAATGACGTTAGGGTTGTTGCGGATTTGTTCGGGTGTTCCTTCTGCAATTTTTCTCCCGTAATCCAGCACGTGAATGTATTCGCTAAGTCCCATGACCAGCTTCATATCATGCTCAATCAAAATAATCGTCAAATCGAGCTCTTTTTTCAGCCGACGAATAAAATCTGTCATCTCAACCGTCTCACGAGGGTTCATCCCTGCCGCTGGTTCATCGAGCAAAATAATTTGCGGATTGGTCGCCATCGCCCGGGCGATTTCCAATCGTCGTTGCAACCCGTAAGGCAGACTCCCTGCCGCTTCATTGGCAATATGCGCGATTCCGACATACTCCATGAGCTGATAAGCCTCGACTCGCGTCCGCTCTTCCTCCTGGCGTACACGTTTGGAGTTGAACAAGATTCCGAGAATTCCAGCCGATAAGCGGCTATGCACACCCACCATGACATTTTCCAATGCCGTCATTTCTTTGAACAGACGAATGTTTTGAAAGGTACGGGTGATACCCCGACTCGCGATCTGATCAGGACGAAGCTTCTTGATGCTTTTGCCATTCAGCAGGATTTCTCCCTCGTCTGGCTCGTAAAATCCAGTAATCATATTGAAAAAAGTCGTTTTTCCGGCCCCATTCGGACCGATGACCGCCGTAATGCTTCCTTTTTCAATGTCAATCGAGACGTCTTGATTGGCTACCAAGCCACCAAAGCGCTTCGTTAAATTTTTTGCCTCTAACAATGCCATGCTCATTTCCCTCCTCGTCCGCTATGACTGTTTTCCAGAAGTCAATTGGGACAGTCTGCCGAGAATCCCCAGCTTTTCTTTGCCAAACTCGCTATTTTTGATCGCATCGAGATCGTTTTTCTTCCGTTTGGCCGGAATCAATCCGTTAGGGCGATACAAGGCTACGAGAATGAGCATGATTCCGAAAATGAGTCGCTGGAACTTGGATGGGTCCAACTGGTTGGGTAAACTGATGAGCCCCGAATTTTGTAAACCGTGCAGGAAGTTGGAGAATTCTTTTAACAGCTGTACCTGCAAGATCGTGACAAAAGCGGCACCAAGCACAACGCCTGGAATGCTGCCACTACCACCCAGAATGACCATGACCAAGATCCCGATCGATTCCATCAGCGTAAAGGAGGTCGGATCGATAAACGTCTGCTTGGCCGCAAAGATAACACCCACGACACCAGCGAAGGAAGCACCCAATGCAAATGCAGCCAGCTTGGTATTCAACAGGGAAATCCCCATGGACTGGGCAGCCAGCTCATCCTCACGTACCGCAATCCATGCACGCCCCAAACGGGAATGCTCAAAGCGTATATTCGCCAAAACGATAAAGGCAATCACAAACAACACGATGAAGTAAAAGTAAAACGGCGTCCCCATCTTGATCCCAAACAGCTCAGGAGACGGAATCGGCGTGATTCCCTGCGGACCGTTGGTGATGTTGATGGGCTTGTCCAGGTTGTTGAAAACAATGCGAATAATTTCACCGAAGCCCAAAGTCACAATCGCGAGGTAATCCCCTTTTACTCTGAGAACTGGCAATCCTAGCAATATTCCGAAAACAGCAGCCACAATTAATCCGACTATGAGAAATGGCCAAAACCACTCACCGGAGAGCGGGAACAGATTCCCTGCAATAAACTCATTCGCTTGCGAGGTTGAGAAAATCGCGTACGCATAAGCTCCAGCAGCAAAAAATGCGACGTAACCCAAGTCAAGCAAACCAGCAAAGCCTACTACGATATTCAAGCCCAAAGCCATCGCTACGTAGATGCCTACCTGTGAAGCTACCTCCATGTAGTAACGGTTTTCACCGGCTACCAACGGAATGATCAGGAGGAGCACGATAGCGCCAATCGCCATTTTGATCGACTTGGAGGTATTGGTGTAATAGACAAGCACAATGGAAGAAAGAATGCCGAGAAACGCGATGACCGATTTATCCATGAGGTACAACGCGGCAGAAAAAGCTACAATCCAGATCAACGTGAATACGAGCGGAATGCCTTTGAACGATTTCCAAGCGAGATTTGCCATTTATTTATTTCACCTACACTTTCTCTTTTACAGCTTCGCCAAACAGTCCTTCCGGCTTGAAGAGAAGCACGAGAATTAAAATACTGAACGTAAACACGTCTTTGTACTCTGCACCAAAGGCTCCGTTGGTCAACGGCCCCATAAAGGCACCGGACAGGGATTCCAGAAGACCGAGGAGTACGCCACCGATCATCGCACCACGCAGGTTCCCAATCCCGCCGAGTACGGCAGCTGTAAATGCTTTTAAACCGAGGATAAAACCGATATACGGATCGATCGTCCCGTAGTTTTGTGCAAACAGAACTCCTGTCGCGCCACCCAGACTGGATCCAATCAAAAACGTAAGCATGATTACTTTGTTTACATTTATGGTCATCAGCGAAGCCGTACTCTGGTCTTGTGCGACGGCGCGCATGGCGATTCCCCACTTTGTTTTATTCACAAACAACGTCAACGCAATCATCATGACGATCGCAATTACAATTACGATCAATCCTTTTGTTGGAATCGTAGCAATACTTCCTAATGGAATCGAACCTGTAAATAGAGCGGGACTGTTCAGATAAAACTCATTACGAGCTAGTGCTTCTGTAAAACGTACGAGGTCCTGCAGCAAAAACGAAACGCCAATCGCTGAAATCAACGGCACAAGACGAGGTGCTCCGCGCAATGGTCGATAGGCAATTCTCTCAATTCCTACCCCCAAAGCACCAGTTAATACCATGGCAATTATGAGTGTTATGAAAAGTGCGACAAATGGATTCATACCTTCAAGTGCCCCTAGCGCATCAGAGATCAATAATACCTCTGTACCGATAAAGGCTCCGACCATGAAAATGTCTCCATGGGCAAAGTTGATAATTTCCAAAATCCCGTAAACCATTGTGTATCCTAAAGCCACGACTGCGTACATAAATCCAAGTGTCAATCCGTCAACCAACACCTGAGGCAAAATGTTGATCATGCTTTCCCATCCCTCATTTCTCTTGTAAACTTGTACAAATTTTCTGCATTCATTCCGCTGACTGGACTTGTTTTCTCGTGGAAAAGGGGCCAACACCGGCGTGCAGCCCCCTATCCTGATATGAGGCATGGGAGTGTGTGCGCGTTGTGTGGTGTGATTACTCGGCCTTGCCTACGAAAATGGATTTGTCCTTGTCAAACTTGTAAATGAATACATCCGCATTTGTGTTGTCACCTTTTTCATCAAAGGTAACCTTGGTGAATTGACCCTGAAAATCTTTGGTTTTGTGGACTGCATCGAGGACTTGCTCTCGGGTTGGTTTTTTGCCTCCGTTCGCTTTGGTTGCTTCCAAGACACCATTGAGGATGACGTTCATGGAGTCGAAACCGTAGACGGAATAAGTTTCCAGAGGCTTGTTTGTGACTTTTTTGTACTCTTCAGCCCATTTCTTGCCCTCTTCGGTTTGCGTTACGTCCCCTGCTACTGACGTAAAGACTACACCTTCGACAGCATCACCGGCTATTTTTATCATATCAGAAGAATCCAAGCCGTCGCCACCCATAAAATAACCCTTAAATCCTTTTTCACGAGCTTGCTTGATCATAATTCCACCTTCTGGATAAAGACCGCCGAAAAAGATAATGTCCGGGTTTTTCACCGTTACCTGGTTAAGTACCGCGCTGTAGTCCTTTTCACCCTGAGTAATGCCCTCGAAGCCAAGGATTTGGACCCCGTCCTTTTCGAATTGCATCTTCACTTGATCGCTCAGACCTTGGCCGTATGCTGTCTTATCATGGATAATATAGGCCGTTTTTACACCAAGTGTATTTTTTGCATAAAGAGCAGCCTTTGGCCCTTGCGCGTCATCGCGAGCACAGATTCGATGAACGGTTTTCTTGCCTTCCTCCGTGAGCTTCACCCCTGTGTTTGCTGGGGATACCATGACCAGCTTGCCTTCCTCGTACTTCACAGACGATGGAATGGCAACACCTGTGTTATAGTGCCCAACTACACCGTACACATCGGGATCAGAGATAAGCATCTCCGCATTGGATACCCCGATTTTCGGGTCGCCTTGATCATCCTGAGGGAAAAGCTGGAGATCAAAGCCAAGTGCTTTAAACTCTTCCTTACGCTTTTCGAGAGCGTAACCTGCGCCTGTCTTAATCGCATCTCCAACAGCGGAATTGCTCCCAGACAGTGGGGATTGTGTGGCAATCTTGATGAGGCCTCCCTCGGTTGTTCCGCCACCGCTGTTGCCTGGAGCTGGCTGACTTTGCCCCCCGCTTGCGTTACTTCCGCCGCTTGAATTACTGTTTCCTGCGCAACCTGTTAATGCCATACTCGCAGCCAATACCGCAGATAAAACCCCGACATAAGAACGCTTTTTCATTCAGAATGAATCCCCCTTTTATCATTCTTTGTTCTTGTTACCTAGTCCATCTACCTTGCTAGCCAGGTTGCGACTTTCAAAAACGATAACTCTTCGGGGATAAAGATAGATGAGGCTTGGTTGTTTTTATTTTAAAATAAATCTGATAATTTACAAGAAGTAAAATATATTTTATATTCATATATCATTTATTTACAAACAAAAATAAACACCCCCTCAAGGTAGAGGGAGTGCGGGAACGACGATTTGCCCACTCTTAATGTCGACAATGCCAGTTGCCGTTAGACGCGCATACGGCAAGTGGGTAGCGGTAAAAAACAGAATCGAATAAATCGGATCGAGATGAACATGGCCTTTGGAACGGAGTTGATTTACCAAATTTTCACCCATGCTGATCACTTCCTCCATCGGCGCAGACGTGAATTTTCCAGCAAGAGGCAATGGGCATTCACAGATGATTTTTCCTTCATCGATCAGGACGACCCCGCCCTTTATTTCCCGAATACGCTCCAGTGCTTGCGCCATCGCTTGGGGATCGCGTCCGATTACGATCCAATCGCCAGACGCAGAATAGGTGCTGGCCAGCCCTTCAAGCTGCTCACCGAAGCCACGAAGCACTGCCAATGTTCGCTTGCCGCCAGTCGCATCGATGGTGGCGATCAGCGCTAACTGGGGATCGTGGTGCAAAGATACATAGCCATCCTGATCAACGGGCATGTCCTCTAGCGACAAACGGGTGATAACGGCATTCAGCATCTGTAACACAGGGGCCTTTCCATCTTCATCTGGTCGTAGGCGGAACCAATCAGGATGTGCCTGCTTTTTCAATGGATCTGCCAAACGTACCGAAGCTTCGTCCCATTGTGGCTGAACGGTTGGGACGAGCAAGGTTCCCTTTTCTGCCACCCGTTGTCCATTTGCAATCACGATGGAGGGTGTCGGCTGATCTATTGCAGGCAACAACAGCATATCCGCGATTCGGCCCGGCGCAATTCCTCCGATCTCCGCGTCCAGCCCGTAATAGACAGCCGGGTTCAGCGTCGCCATGACATACGCTTCCTCTGGCGGCATTCCCGCTTCGATGGCCACGCGGATCGTACTATTCATGAACCCGTCACGATGCATCGGCGGCGTACTTCCATCTGATGTCAGCATCATCCGTGATGACCACGGCACCCCCAGCGCAAGCCATCCCTTCACCAGCTCCGGCAGATCAGGGCGAATGGAGGAATGGCGCAGTGTCGCATACATACCTAAACGGATGCGCGACAGCAAATCTTCTGCATGGATGGCCTCATGACAAGCAGTTACGCCAGCTGCTGCGGCAATGTTCAAGGTCTCGTAAGAAGCTCCCGGATGATGCCCCTCCATCCTTTTGCCCAAGTCCCGCGTATGCTTCAAACCAAATAGCAGCGTCTCATCCTCTTGTAAAACACCGCCCCAATTCGTCAACTCCCCACCCTGGATCACACGTGGATGTTCCAGCATTCGCGCCAAATTTTCCTTAGTGAACGACGGATGAGCTTTCCCTGTCTGCGGATCGAGTCTGCCCCAGAAAAATTGCTTCACCGGATGTGCTGCCAGAGAATCCATGATCGCTGCCCTTTGCGAAAAAGGAAGATGCATGAGCATCAGTGAGTCTGACACCATTCCAGTCGTTCCCGTTTGTAGAGCAAAGTCAGCCAACGTGTAAGGGTTGTACCATTGAAACGGATGCGCGTGTGGCTCGATGTAACCCGGCACGAGATACTGCCCAGCCGCCTCCATGATCACGGTCTGATCATCGACCAACGGCTCTTTTTCGCCTACATAAGCAATACGTTCTCCTGCCACTACGACGTGATGCTCTTGCCATTCTTTTGTGTACACATTCAGAACGCTTGCGCCTTTTATCCAAAGGCTTGCCGGTGCCTGACGTCTGCTCACGCGAATCATGTTCAAGTAATCACGATCAGATATGGCTCGTACGCGCATCATTTTTTCTCTCCTTGCTGGTCTCCCGATGTTTTTCCAAAATGAACGACCGTTCATCGCTCTCTACAGCTTCGCTGCCCATCATTCATTCCCCTGCAAGCTTGGTAATGGTAGTAACAATTCCCACGGGTGTCTTGTCGACCTTCATCGCAGACTATCGAATAGAAGTAATTCCGACAGGAGGACAACTCTCATGCATAAAAACGTAGGTAGAACTGACGCGATGATTCGCATGACTGGCGGTCTGTTAGGCTTGGCATACGGCATCGGAAGAATGAGCCGCCGCCCATACAATGCACCATGGCTGCTCATGGCTTTTTCAGCAATGAAAGTAGCGGAAGGAGCTACGCGCTTTTGTCCGATGTACGCTGCGATAGGCATCAATACGACAAAAGGGAATGGCATGCAGGGCATGATGGATCAGCTCAAGAAAAAAGGGGTGCAGATGGCGGTCAATCAGTTTACGCGCTCCATGAATATTGCGCCCATCAAAGACTCGAACAACAGCCAAGATGATGCGAGCAACACATCAGCGACAACGAATAAGGCAAACATACAGTATTCTGCAAGCCCACAATTATCAGCGAACCAGGTGAAACAACCAATCAACAATCAGCAAAATGCGAAGCTTACCCCCGAGGATAAAGTTCTCGAAAAGGCCGCAAGGGAGATCATTTCTTTTCGCTCCCAAGAAAATAACAGCAGCAGCAATCGATACCCCACGTACACATAAGGAGAGGAGGCACTGCATATGCTTGTCGGCTCCCAGATGTATGAATGGATGTCCCATAACTTCTTTGTTATTGCCACGATCATTGGCGTCATCGGCGTGATGGGATATTACTTCTTTCGAACGTCGAGAAGAAAAGGAAGATATCGCCAATAGCCAATAATAGACAGGAAGACGAAAAGCCCGTTACATTCGATGAAAATGTAACGGGCTTTTCACAAAGCATATTAGAAAGGAAATTTGCGTGGTTCCGTTTGCACCGACACCCATTTGACTGTCGTGAATTCTTCCAAACCGATTTCGCCCCCGTAACGGCCAATGCCGGAGCTTTTCTCACCACCAAATGGAGCGTTCATATCCATGTTAGCAGTTGCATCATTTACATGCGCCATACCGCTTTCAACAGCACGTGCAAATGCAATGCCTTTCTCCAAATCCTCCGTAAACACGGCGCCAGACAAGCCGTACTCCGTATTGTTAGCCCACTCCAGCACTTCTTCATCCGATTCAAATGGAATAATCGTTGCGATTGGTCCAAAAATTTCGGTTTGGGCCAGTCGGGAATCTTGCTTCACATCTGCAAAAACAAACGGCGTCAAAACATTACCGATTCGCTGACCTTCCAAAACAACGCGTGCACCATCTTTCTTTGCGTCTTCCGCAATACGGAGGACCTTCTGCATTTGTCGTTCGTTGATGAGTGGCCCGATGATCACCTTTGGATCGATTGGATCGCCGTATGGCAGTTGCCCCGCGTGTTCCGCGAAACGGCGAACAAACTCGTCGTAATGCTTGCGGTGAACGAACATGCGATTCGTTCCCACGCATACTTGTCCAACGTTGAAAAATTTTCCGAATACGGCTGCGTTAATCGCGGCATCCAGGTCGGCATCTTCCAATACGACAAACGGATTGTTACCGCCCAGCTCAAGAGAAACCCGCTTCAAATTTTGACCGCACAATGCCCCGATATGACGTCCAACAGCAGTAGATCCGGTAAAGGAGATGATCCGAGGAACCGGGTGTTCGATCAAGTAATCTCCCACTTCCGCAATATCATACCCCACTACATTCAGAACACCTTTTGGAAGCCCTGCTTGTTCAAAAATATCAGCAAGAAAAGGACCGCCTGACATGTATGTGCCAGAATCCGGCTTGAGAACAACCGCGTCACCAACAGCAATTGCCGGAGCGATTACGCGCATCGCAGACATAAGTGGGAAATTGAACGGTGTAATCAGTCCAATCACACCTATTGGGTGACGGTAAACGTGATTTTCCTTGCCAGGGATTGCACCAGGGAAAATTTGCGGCTCATACATGCGATCCGCATACTCAATTGCTGTCATGATATTCCCAACAGAAACCATGAATTCGGACATCGCTTTCACGAACGAACTTCCGGTCTCCTTCACCATGATTCCAATATATTCATCTTTTCTTTCCTGCATGAGCTGGGCTGCACAGCGCAACACTTGCTTCTTCTCGTCTGCCGGAGCCTGTGCCCATATTTTCTGCGCTTCCTTCGCGGCTTGGTATGCTTCATCAATGTCGTTTCGATTCGCCAGCTTCATACGAGCTACCACTTCACCATTGTAAGGGTTTACATTTTCATACACGTGATCACTCGAGCCTTCGCGCCAACCCCCGTTGATATACTGCATGGAGAATTTATCTGCCATCTCTTGGTGACCCCCTTAAAATTTTGTAATGACAGTTACCCCTACGCCGCCATAAGATTCCATTTCATCGAACGTTGAATTGATGTTGTCCAGAGCGATTTGCTTGGTGACCAATTTGCCTGGGGATAGCTTTCCTTGGCTAACCATATTCAGCATTCCGGAAAACTCCGGTGTCGGCATGCCGACAGAACCAATCAATTGCAATTCATGTGAAAGCATGAGGTTAACTGGAATCGGTGTCATACCGCCATTTGGATTGGAGCTCACACCGATTTGGACATGACGTCCGCGTTTACGAAGGCTCATGATGGAATTAAGACATGTTTCCTGGATACCAAGAGCATCAATCGAAAGATGAGCGCCGCCCTTCGTTAATTCCTTGATTGCTTGGGGCGCATTGTGTTCTTTGCTATTCACGGATGCAACCGCTCCCATTTCTTTGGCGAAGGCCAGCTTATCATCGGCAATGTCGACCGCGATGACGTTCGCACCTGCTGCCGCTGCAATTTGGATGACAGAGAGCCCAACGCCTCCGGTGCCATAGACAGCTACCCATTCCCCTGGACGAACATTCCCTTGCGTAACCGTACCATGGAAAGCCGTCATGAATCGGCAACCCATGGCAGCCGCACTCAGGAAATCGACATTTTCTGGCAGGTGGAGAAGATTCAGGTCCGCGTTTGGGATGTGAATATATTCCGCATATCCTCCGTTGAAATGCATGCCGACCAATCGACTGTTATCGCAAACGTTATTGTGACCGGACAAGCAATGCGGGCATACGCCATCCCCTTGTGTGAAAGGCACGATAACGCGGTCCCCTTTTTTGAAATTACGGATGTTGCTTCCAACTTCTTCTACAACACCGCTCATTTCATGTCCGAGAATATGTGGGAAGTTTTGAACCATGGCCATCTTTCCATGAATCACATGCAAGTCACTGCGGCATACGCCGGAGGCTTCCAGTTTCAAGATAACCCCGTCTGGCGCCAACTCAGGATCTGCGACTTGTTTCACAACTAAAGGTTGATTATAAGCTTCAAGGACTGCAGCTCTCATGCTTGATACAACTCCCATCGACTGAGTATTCGTTCAGTTTTATTATAGGAAGTTCTTTTCATATTGAATAATATATTATAATTATCAAAATAATAGATAAACGTCTATATAGAAAGGAACATACACAATGGACCTGCTTCAAATGAAATATTTTATGACAGTAGCCCGCTTGGAGCACATGACAAAAGCCGCTGAAGTGTTGAATATCAGCCAGCCTTCTTTGAGCATCATGATTGCACGTTTGGAAGAACGCGTGGGTGTACCGTTATTTGACCGCCACGGGCGCAAAATTCGCTTGAATCAGTTCGGAAAAGTATATGCGGAGCATGTGGAGCAAATCTTTCAAGTGTTAGAACAAGGTGAGAGCATCGTGCGGGATATGGCGGGGCTTAATAAGGGGTGTATTTCCCTTGCGGTTTCCATAACAAACGTCATCCCTGAGCTACTGGGCAAGTTTTTGCGTCAATATCCGGACGTTCAATTTCGTCAAGTGTTCGAACCAACGCCTGTTGTAAAAAAGATGCTTGAAAACGGGGAGATTGATTTATGCATTGCCTCAGGGGAATTTGATAGTCCTAATTTGGAATGGCAACCACTCATCACCGAAGAAATTTATCTCGTGGTCCCAGAGAATCACCATTTGGTGGGCCAAGAAACTGTTCCGTTAGCCTTACTGAAAGATGAGCATTTTTTGAATGTACGCCAAGGTTTTTGGCTCCGCTCCTTCATGGATGAACAGTGTTTGCAGGCAGGCTTTACCCCTAAAGTGATTTTTGAAGTAGACGAGCCTGATGCCATCGTATCTTTGATCAGACAAGGAATCGGTCTTTGCTTTATCCCGCAAACGAGCTGGGAGATGAGATCTCACCTCATCCCCAATAAAATAAAGATTACGAATCCAGAATGCCTGATTACCAGAAGCATTGCTTGGTCTCGAAAGCATTATTTATCCCAAGCAGCGCAACGCTTTCGAGAGTTCGCCATTGATTATTTCAATGAACTACAGCAACAACATAACATCTCTGGGCGATCCATCGGCAGGTAATCTTCAATCATTTTTTCCCATTTACTTAATTACTTGTTATACATATAATTGTCATTGCAAGTAATTTCGAACGAAAGAGGGTCATTCCCCTGATCGATCATTGGCAAAAGGAACCGGTTGGATTTCTCATTGGAAATACATACCGGAGAATGATTCATTATGTTTCCCTTTTTTTAAAGGAGTTTGATTTGACCACGGAGCAGTTTGCCGTCCTTTATCGACTACGAGAAGAAGAGGGCATCAATCAAAAAGAGCTGGCCCAGCGCTCGGCCAAGGATCAGCCTTCCATGACACGCATTTTAGACACACTCGCCAAAAAAGGCTTTATCGAAAAGACATTGAGCGAACAAGACCGCCGCGCCTACATCATTACCCTTTCCCCGAAAGGACGGGAATGGCTTGAGCAGGCGATTCCTGTAGAGGCTCATGCCGTCGCAGACATATTGGAAGGGATCTCTCCTGAAAAGCTGGCCTTCTTGCGGGAAATCTTGCTGGAGATTAACGAGAACATCAATAGAAAAACGACAGACTAGGAGTGACAGCATTGGGAGAGAGTAGAGAGAGACTGTGGACGAGAGATTTTGTCCTGTTAACTGTATGCAATTTGTTGTTATTTCTCACTGTTCAAATGCAGACCCCTACATTTCCTGCCTATGTGAAGGAAACGTATCAGGCCAATGATTTTGTCGTCAGCCTGGTCATTAGCTTGTTTTCACTTGCAGCAGTGATCGCAAGGGTGTTTACCGGGGAAGCATTGAAAACGAAAAGTAGTAAGCTCTTGGCGATCGTAGCACTTGGATTCGTCGCGATTTTTAGCGCAGGCTATTACTGGGCGGGAAGCCTTGTTTTCTTTCTTCTGTTGCGAATCCTGGTCGGCATCGGCTTTGGGATGGGTAGCACGACCTTTCCGACGATTGTCTCCAATGTGATTCCTACCAAACGGATCGGCGAAGGCATGGGGTATTTCGGCTTATCGACCAGCTTGGCAATGGCACTCGGCCCATTGATTGGACTTGGCCTGTTGAATTGGTTTGGATTCGGATCGATGCTCATGGTTCTCGTGTTGTTAGTTGCCATTATTTTTCCGTTGATGCATTTTATCCGCGCCTACAATCAGCTTCCTGTGTCGTCCGGGAACGTACAAACTGTCACAGGCATTCGCCGTTTTTATGATAAAAAGCTGCTGCTTCCAGCTGGACTGAATTTTTGTTTGTCTATTACGTATGGCGGGATTCTCAGCTTTTTGGCTTTGTACGGAAAAGAAGCCCACATTGAGAATGTCGGCTGGTTTTTCCTTACGAATGCACTGGCGATGGTGTTGATTCGTCCGTTTTCCGGCAAGCTGTATGATCGCAAAGGTCACATTGCCGTCCTGCCTCCCGGTGCGATTTTCGTCGGGGTCAGCCTCTTGCTCCTGTCCCTGACAACTACAGAGTCCCTTCTTCTCGTCTCTGCTGCCTTCTACGGGCTTGGCTACGGCATGATTCAGCCATCTATCCAGGCGTGGATGGTGAAGGTCGTCACACCTGAGCAACGCGGCATGGCGAACGGACTGTTCTTTAATTCCATCGATCTGGGTATCGCGGTCGGCTCTGTGCTCCTCGGCGTCATCGCGACACATTCGAGCTACTCTGTCATGTACCGCTGGTCGGCAGCGTACTTGCTGCTGTTCCTCATTGTTTATTTCCTTTCGCAGCTGATTGCGGCCAGAGCGAAAAAAGCGGCAATCGCGAGTGAAAACGTTGGTGTGTAATAGAAGCTTAAGCGACACGATAAAGATTGAACCCCGTAGAATTAGGCGCCTTTTAGCGCCTCTTTCTTTTCTGCGGTGCTGTTAAGCTATATACGATTACTGCAGCAACAATTACCAAAACTACCATAACGATAAGACCAGGGTAACCTACACTTCCCATAAATACTCCCACTTCCCAAATTTTTACTATTATTGGCATTATACAAATAAAACTACTCCTTATGTAAGGAATAGTTTTATTAATTATCAAGCTATTTTTTATTAGGCACAGTTCCCCCACATGTAAAAAAGCTGTTCCCCAAGTAGAAATTTCTACCGAAGGAACAGCTTGTTCTTTTATTTATCTCTTTTGTTGATACTTCATCGCTCGTGCCGCAATATCCGTGCGATACTGCGCCCCATCAAACGAGATGCCTTGGACCTTCGCATACGCTGTCTCACGCGCTTGCGCCAAATCCGCTCCTGTTGCCACGACGCCAAGCACACGGCCACCGCTCGTTACGATGCCTTCCTCGGTTGCCTTCGTACCTGCGTGAAACACCGTAGCTCCCTCGTTTGCCTGACCCAGTCCGTGAATCAACGCACCCTTTGGATATTCTCCCGGATAACCGGGCGCTGCCATGACGACACAGACAGCACTTCCTTTTTGCCATGTCACATCGACTGCATCGAGCTCACCATTGACCGTTCCGACAAAAATATCGAGCAAATCTGTTTCGAGCAACGGCAAGAGCACTTGTGTCTCTGGATCACCAAAACGCGCATTGAACTCCACGACTTTTGGTCCTTGCTCCGTAATCATCAGACCTGTGTAGAGAATGCCTTTGAACGGAATACCATCCTTGGCCATCCCTGACGCCATTGGCTGGACAATCGTTTTGACGATCTCGTCCACCAGCTCAGCAGACATTTGCGGTACCGGGGCGTATGTTCCCATGCCGCCTGTATTTGGGCCACGGTCATCATTGAAAATTCGCTTATGATCCTGAGAAGTAATCATCGGCTTAACCGTCTCTCCATCGACGAAAGACAGCAGCGACAGCTCTTCGCCGAACATGCACTCCTCAATGACCACGCGCGCTCCCGCTTCACCAAAAACGCTTTCCTGCATGATCTGACGGAGTGCCTCTTCTGCTTCCTCCACCGTCTCTGCGACAACGACCCCTTTCCCCGCTGCTAAGCCGTCCGCCTTGACAACGATAGGAGCCCCCTGCTCTCTCACGTACGCACTCGCCGACTCGTAATCCAGGAACGATTCATAGGTAGACGTCGGAATCTCGTAGCGTTTCATTAAACTTTTCGCAAAAGACTTGCTGCCCTCGATCATTGCCGCTTTTTGGTTCGGGCCATAGATCGGCAGATTACGCTCCTGGAAAAAGTCCACAATCCCCGCCAGCAAAGGATCTTCCGGGCCAACGACAGTCAGATCAATTCCCTCATCTTTGACGAATTGAACCTGTGCAGCAAAATCGAAAACACCAATCGGCACGTTTTGTGCGATTTGGGCGGTGCCCCCATTTCCTGGCGCACAGTATACCTTTGTCACTTTAGAGCTCTGCAACAGCTTCCAGGCAATCGTGTGTTCTCGACCGCCGCCGCCGATCACTAATATTTTCATCGTATTTCCTCCTGTGAGGTGATCCACTCTTTAGTACGTGTTTAAAAAAGCGAACGTTACTCCCCAAATAGCCTCTTTTAGTGCTTGAAATGACGAGTGCCGGTAAAGATCATTGCAATGCCCGCTCGGTTGCATGCATCAATCGAATCTTGGTCGCGAATGGAGCCGCCGGGCTGGATGATAGCGGTAATCCCTGCTTTGGCTGCCGCTTCCACGGTATCGCCCATCGGGAAAAACGCATCCGAGGCCATTACCGCGCCACTTGCCAATGCACCTGCCTGCTCGATGGCGATTTTCGCTGCGCCAACGCGGTTCATCTGGCCTGCACCCACGCCGATAGTCATATTGTCTTTTGCCAAGAGAATCGCATTCGATTTGACGTGCTTGACGACCTTCCACGCGAATTTCAACTGTGCTAGTTCCTCTTCCGAAGGCTTACGGTCTGTAACTACTTGAATCTCGCTTTCTTCGAGCTGCTTGTAGTCGAAATCTTGAATGAGTGCCCCGCCTGCAACAGGAGCCACGCGGAACAGATTGTCCACTTTTTTGGCTGGTTCATTCAGCGCAGGAATACGCAAGAGACGCAGGTTCTTTTTCTCAGCCAGAACAGCCAACGCCTCTTCGCTGAAGTCTGGTGCGATGATAATTTCCAAGAAAATCTCTTTCATCGCGAGTGCGGTGTCACGGTCAATCAGGCGGTTTGCTGCCACAATCCCACCGAAAATAGAAACAGGGTCTGCTTCGTACGCTTTTTGGTAAGCCGCGCGAATATCAGTGCCGATCCCTACTCCACAAGGGTTGGAGTGCTTGATCGCAACGACAGCAGGTTCAGTGAATTCACGTACAATCGCCAACGCTGCATCTGCATCATTGATGTTGTTATAGGAAAGTTCTTTTCCTTGCAGTTGACTCGCATTCCCGATGCTCAACTGATCTGATAACGGCTCACGGTAAAATGCCGCACGTTGATGTGGATTTTCCCCATAGCGTAAATCCTGTGATTTCTCGTAAGTCACCGTATAACTCTCAGGCAACAGTTCGCCTACCTGCTCACTCAAATAGCGAGAGATCAAGGCATCATAGGCAGCTGTATGACGGAAAACTTTTGCAGCCAGCTTGCGACGGGTTTCTAGCGTAGTATCGCCATTTGCTTCAATTTCTTCTGCTACTTTTTCATAATCGGCTGCATCGACCACTACACTGACAAACGCGTGATTTTTCGCAGCAGAACGCAGCATCGTTGGTCCACCAATATCAATATTCTCAATGGCATCTTCATATGTCACGTCTGGCTTCGCTATCGTTTCCTTGAAAGGATAAAGGTTCACGACAACCAGATCAATGGTTTCAATCCCAAGGTCTTTTAGTTGCTGCACATGTGCTTCACTGTCCCTTACAGCCAAGAGGCCGCTGTGGATATTGGGATGCAACGTTTTGACGCGACCGTCCAAAATTTCTGGAAATCCAGTCACTTCAGAAATGCCAATGACGGGAACTCCCTCTGCTTTTAAGAGAGAAGCCGTACCTCCGGTAGAAATGATCTGTACCCCGGCGGCTACCAATCGACGGGCAAACGGAATCAATCCTGTCTTGTCAGAAACGCTGATCAACGCTTTTTTCACACTCACGGATAGAACCTCCTGAATTTTAGTGAAAACATGAGTAACTATCGACCAAAACACGAACAATACTTACTTATTATAAAATAATTGTACGCTATTATCAATAACTTCGTCAGGAAAACAAACGCAGCCGCCCATGCCTGTTCGGCACTTGCGACTGCATACACCTGCATTTGCTTTGATGAAGTTATCGTTTTTTCTTGCCTTTGCCTGATAGCTTTTTGATGCGACCTGACAGTGAGACTGATTTGCTTTTGGCAGTCGCCCTGATTGGCTTGATCGGCTTCTTCGACTTGCGGCTCTTCGCCCTTACTTCTTTGGGCATTAAATTCCCTAACTCTTCCATGGAGATGGATTCGCCGTCCTTTACACGATCCCTGACGCGCTCTTTCGTCTCCTCTGGCACTTCGAATCCCATGTTGCCCAGCTCATCGAGCAGTGCATCTACGTTGGCTCCGCCCTTCGGCATTTTTTCCGCTAGCTTCATAATATCGTTAAGCGTCCATTGCCGCCCTGTTTTTTGGCTTAGCTTATCGAGCAAGTTCGAAACAAAATCTCCGCTCAAGTCGGCCCCTCCCTTTGTGGGAATATCCCTCTCTTACTGTATGTCACAAGAGTTGATTTGGTTTGTCATGATTCGCGGAAGAAGAATAGCAGCAAAATAGGGTGAGTCGGTCATAGTTAGAAGCCGACACCGTATGAAAGGACATGAATAACATGCATGTAGGACGAGAAAACGTGATTGACAAATACTGGTGACAGGAATACGATGACAAAGTCAATCATTCATCCTCGTTAGGTGAGGCTCCTATACAAACATAGGCCACTGCCCGGAAATATCGAAAGATGCCAATGGGTAGAACAGGAACTGCCGAACTAAGGCTTTTCTTAAGGTGGCTAAGGAATGTTTCCTTTACGTTGTATAGTGCCAAAGCTCTGGTAGGGGGAGAAAAAGTGGTGTTATTTTGTGCACTTTTCTAACCCTCTAGATTTCGCTAGAGGGTTTTTATTTTAGAAAGGGGGAACGTTTTAATGGACAGTAGTCCAAGTTGCGGAATGAATAACGGCAATCAATATTGTGTACGGAGAATTTTCCGACCTTGTGGCGCTGCGGCATGTTCCCCATACCTTATTTGTCATTCTCCCTTTTTATGGGACGAGTGTATGTAAGTATCTTTATGTAGACATGCTTGCGCAACATGGTCGTATCCCTCCGATCCTTATTTGCGAAAGGATGAGAAAACCATGTTGAACATTTACAAAACGAATGCCATGGGAAAAATAGAAGAACTGCATCAATTTGAAAAAGGCTGCTGGATCCATCTGACCGATCCTTCTGAGCAAGAAAAGCAACAAGTCGTCAGGGAGTTGTCGATTGACCTTCATTTTTTGCAGGATGCCCTTGATGACGAAGAAATCGGACGGATCGACAAGGACGGAAACCGCGTGATGCTCTACGTGGACATCCCGATCTCCACGAAGGAAGGTACGAAGGACAACTATACGACGGTTCCGTTGGGAATCATGGTGATGGAAGATTATATCTTAACCGTTTGCCTGGTAGAAACGGCTGTCATGAATGAGTTCGTCCAAGGGAAAGTGAAAAACTTTCACACGCACATGCGAAACCGGTTCGTCCTGCAAATTTTATCGAATACGTCGCATGATTATTTGCATTACTTGAAAAAAATCAACAAGCAGACAGAAACCCTGGAAAAATCGTTGCGACAATCGACGAAAAACAATGAACTGCTTACCTTGCTTGAATTGCAGAAGGGCCTCGTTTATTTTTCAACGTCCCTGGAAACGAACAGTCTGTTGATCTCCCTGCTTCGGAGTGGCAGTTATTTGAAAATGTACGAAGAAGATAAGGAACTGCTGGAAGAAGTAAAAATCGAAACCAAGCAGGCAATCAAAATGACGGAAATCTATACCGCCATTTTAGGGAACATCATGAATGGCTTTGGCTCCGTCATCTCCAACAATCTGAATCGCGTATTGAAGCTGTTGACCGCCATTACCATTGTCATCACCTTACCTATGGTGATCGGCACCTTTTACGGGATGAACGTCCCGCTTCCTTTTCAGGATCATCCGCATGCATTCACGATCATTATGATCATGTCCACCGCCATTACGTCCGTAACAGCCCTCCTGTTTTGGAGAAAGAAGTATTTCTAAAACGAATAACTAAAAAACCGACATCGTAAAAGGATGTCGGTTTCTTTTTGATCTCTCGATTTATGTCAGCTGGACAAGCCGTCCTTCCAGCTTCACTCTCTCTTCTGCTAAATAGCCAATGACCTTCACCAAAAGCTCATGCTCCACAGCATGGATGCGAGCCGCCAAAGTCTCAGCCGTATCTGCTTCTTGCACGGCTACGGGAATCTGGGCAATGATCGGTCCTGTGTCCAGACCGGCATCAACTAAATGTACCGTTACCCCCGTTACCTTTACCCCGTATACAAGTGCCTGACCAATCGCGTCTTTTCCTGGGAAAGCAGGCAAAAGCGATGGATGCAGATTGATGATTTTTCCTTCGTAGGATGACAAAAGAGTGTCACCCACCAAACGCATGTAGCCTGCCAGCACAACCAGCGATATATCGCGTTTTTGGAGCTGCGCCACTATTTCCTGCTCAAAAGCAGCCTTGTCTGCATACTCCTTCGGTTGAAAAACAAAGGTGTCGATCCCTAAACGCTCTGCCCGTTCCAAAACCTTGGCGCCGGGCTTGTCGCACACGAGCAAGGCAACTTCTACGCCTGTGAGCCTACCGTCCTGTACAGCCTGCACGATCGCTTCAAAGTTGGAGCCGCTGCCTGAGGCGAAAATGGCCAGCCTTCTCACCATTCCACCCCGTTGTATACGACTTTGCGCTCTCCCGCTTGAATATGTCCGATCAAATACGCCTGTTCTCCCAGCTCTTGCAGCTTTTTCATAACACTCACTGCGTCTTCCGACTTCACGACGAGCATCATGCCAATGCCCATGTTGAATGTTTTGTACATATCCGGGTAAGAAATGTTACCCGCCTCTTGTACCAGCTCGAAGATCGACAGTACCGGCCAGGAACCAACGTTAATCACAGCCTGCATTCCTTCTGGAAGCACGCGTGGAATGTTTTCAGTAAAGCCGCCGCCAGTGATGTGCGCCAGAGCTTTCACTTCATGTGACTCAAGAACGGATAGCACTTGCTTCACGTAAATGCGGGTCGGTGTCAGCAGCTCATCGCCGAGCTTTTTGCCCAATACGTCAACATGATCATGCAGGGACATGCCTTTATCTGCCAAAAGAACCTTGCGAACGAGCGAGAAACCGTTGCTGTGCACGCCGCTGGAAGCCAGCCCGATCAGTACATCGCCAGCTGCCACGGAAGCTCCCGTAATCATTTTGCCCTCGTCCACGACACCTACGGTAAAGCCTGCGATGTCGTATTCGCCTTCTGCATACATGCCAGGCATCTCGGCAGTCTCCCCGCCAATCAGCGAGCAACCGGACTGCGAGCAGCCTTCCGCGATCCCTTTGACAATCGCTTCGATTTTTTCTGGAATGACCTTATCTACTGCCAGATAATCCAGGAAAAAGAGCGGTTCTGCCCCTTGAACCACTACGTCATTGACGCACATGGCGACAGCATCGATGCCGATTGTATCGTGTTTGTCCATGGCAAAAGCGAGCTTCAGCTTGGTTCCTACCCCATCTGTGCCAGAAACGAGAATCGGTTTCTCGTATTTTTTGGTATCCAGGCGAAACAGCGCTCCGAACCCGCCCAAATCAGTCATAACTTCCGGGCGGAATGTTCGTTTGACGTGCTTTTTCATGCGCTCGACGGCTTCGTTGCCCGCATCGATGTCTACGCCAGCTTGTTTATATGCTTCACTCATCGTTTCTCCCCCTAGCAAGAGGTGCTTGTATTAGCATTTGAGCGCAGGTAGCGCTTCTTCGAACTCAATCTCTGTCGGATATTCTCCGTTAAAGCATGCGAGGCAGTGTCCTCTATTAGGAGCCGAATCGGTGCGGCCAATTGCATCGATCATTCCTTCAATAGACAAGAACGACAGGGAATCAGCCTCAATGATTTGACGAATTTCCTCTACGGATTTGGTCGACGCAATCAGTTCCTCACGCGACGACGTGTCGATGCCGTAAAAGCAAGAATTCATAACAGGCGGAGAGCTGATGCGCACATGCACTTCTTTGGCGCCAGCCTCACGCAGCATGCGGACGATCCGATTACTCGTCGTACCACGAACAATGGAGTCGTCAATCATCACGACGCGTTTGCCTTCCACTACTTTGCGAACCGCAGACAGCTTGAGATAGACAGCGCGCTCACGCAGCTCCTGACTCGGCTGAATGAAGGTACGACCGACATAGCGGTTTTTGATCAAGCCGATTTCGTACGGAATTCCTGTGGCTTCCGCAAATCCGATAGCAGCAGAGATACTCGAATCCGGCACACCTGTGACGACATCAGCATCAATAGCGGATTCCAATGCCAGTTGCTTGCCCAGACGTTTGCGCGCCATGTGGACGTTGATTCCGTCGATGTCACTGTCTGGTCGGGCAAAATAAATGTACTCAAACGTACAAATCGAACGCTGTGTTGTTTCCGTAAACTTGCTTTCGGTAATGCCATCCTTGTCGATGACGATCAGCTCGCCTGGTTGCACATCACGCCAATATTGCGCGCCAATGATATCGAACGCACAAGTCTCGGACGCGACAGTGATCGCGTCGCCGAGACGTCCCAGTGACAGCGGACGCAAGCCATTCGGATCGAGGGCGATCACGAGCTGGTTCTCGTTCATGACGAGAAGCGCATACGCTCCCTTGATGTATTGCAGGGCGTCCTTTACCGCTCCAGGCAAATCCTTGCACTCAGAGCGGGCGATCAGATGTGCGATCACCTCAGTGTCGCTGGTCGTCTGAAAAATGGAACCCTTTGCTTCCAGTTCTTTTCTAAGCACAGCGGCATTTACGAGATTCCCGTTGTGGGCAACAGCCATGCTGCCTTGTGCGTAACGGAAGAACAACGGTTGGGCATTTTCAATCTTGCTCGAGCCAGCCGTCGTATAACGGGTATGGCCGATTGCGATATGACCACTGAACTTCTCCAGATCACCCTTGCCAAAAGCCTCTGACACGAGCCCCATACCGCGGTGCTTATACCATTTCTCGCCGTCGGAGGCGCAGATGCCTGCGCTCTCCTGACCGCGATGTTGAAGGGCGTGCAGACCCAGATAGGTCAATTGGGATGCTTCTTTGTGGTTGTAGATGCCAAAGACGCCGCATTCTTCGTTCAATTTGTCCCAGATTAGCCGATCAAACATGGAATCGCATCCTTCCAGGCTGCTTTCACCTCTTGAGTCGAAGCGTTGATCGCTTCTGTACCGTTCACGTTCACTACCAGACGATCGCCGCCGACCGTACCGATGTTCTCGGCAGGGACGCCATGTTCACCTGCCAATGCGAGAATCGCCGCCGCTTGCTCCCCAGAAGCACTGAGCAAGATGCGAGATTGAGATTCACTGAACAAGAGCACGTCAGCACGCAGCTCAGACGCAAGAGCCACCTGCGCGCCGAAGCCTTTGCCGAAGCCAGATTCAGCCAGTGCGACACCCAGACCACCTTCGGACAGATCGTGTGCGGAGTTCACCAGACCTTGGCGAATCGCTGTGAGAACCACCTTTTGTACTGCCGCTTCCTTAGTCAGATCGATTTGTGGAGGACGTCCGGAAATGCTGCCCGTAGCCATCTTTTGATACTCACTGCCGCCCAGTTCAGCAAAGGTCTCGCCCAACAGGATGATCGCGTCGCCTTCATTTTTGAAATCTTGGGTCGTAATATGGTCAACATCGGTGATCAAGCCGACCATTCCCACCGTTGGGGTTGGATAGATCGCGTCACCGCTGCGTTCATTGTAAAAAGATACGTTTCCGCCGATGACCGGAGCATCGAGTGCTACGCACGCTTCGCTCATGCCCTCGCACGATTTTTCAAATTGCCAGAACACCTCAGGCTTTTCCGGACTTCCGAAGTTCAAGCAGTCCGTAATCGCCAGCGGCTCTGCACCGGAGCAGACGACGTTGCGCGCAGATTCTGCAACCGCAATGGCACCGCCCACTTTTGGATCGAGGTACACATAGCGACCGTTGCAATCTGTACTCATGGCAAGTGCCTTGCGAGTACCGCGCACCATGACAACAGCAGCGTCAGAACCAGGCTTTACAGCTGTGTTTGCACGCACGATGTGATCGTATTGCTCGTATACCCACGCTTTATTCGCCACCGTTGGCTGAGCCAGCAAGCTTTTCAGCGTCACATTCAGATCTTTCGGTTCTTGGATGGCTGCCAACACATCTACATTCGCGTTTGCTTCATAGTAAGCAGGCACCGCAGATGGGCGATGGTACACAGGTGCGTCGTCTGCCAAGCTGTCTACTGGTACCTCTGCTACTACCTCACCTTGGTGCAACAGACGCAGCTGGCTGTCTTCTGTTACTTTACCCACGACAGCGGATGCCAGTCCCCATTTGTCAAAAATCGCAATCGCTTCTGCTTCTTTACCTTTTCCCACGACCACGAGCATGCGCTCCTGCGATTCAGACAGCATCATTTCGTATGCAGACATGCCAGCTTCGCGCTGTGGCACCAGGTCGAGATTCATCTCGATTCCGTTCCCTGCCTTGGATGCCATCTCGGAGCTGGAGCTCGTCAAGCCAGCCGCCCCCATGTCCTGAATCCCGACGACGATACCCGTGTCGATCAGCTCCAGGCACGCTTCTAGCAGGAGCTTTTCCATGAATGGATCGCCGACTTGTACTGCCGGGCGTTTTTTCTCCGACTCTTCTGTGAGCTCCTCGGATGCAAAGGTCGCCCCGTGAATACCGTCACGCCCCGTGCTTGCGCCAACGTAGATAACAGGGTTGCCGATACCGGATGCTACCCCTTTTTGAATCTTTTCGTGGTCGATCAAGCCGACGCACATAGCGTTGACAAGCGGATTGCCTTCATACGTAGGGTCGAAATTCACTTCGCCACCCACAGTTGGAATCCCGATGCAGTTCCCGTAGCCTGCGATACCTGCAACGACGTTTTCGAACAAATATTTGACGCGAGGAGACTTGAGCTCCCCGAATCGAAGCGAGTTGAGCAGCGCAATTGGACGCGCGCCCATCGAGAATACGTCACGGATGATACCGCCCACACCAGTCGCAGCCCCTTGGTACGGCTCGATAGCAGAAGGGTGGTTATGGCTTTCAATTTTGAAAACAACCGCCTGATTGTCACCGATGTCGACAATACCCGCACCTTCCCCTGGTCCTTGCAAAACGCGAGGTCCTTTTGTCGGGAAACGACGCAGGACAGGCTTGGAGTTTTTGTAGGAGCAGTGCTCCGACCACATGACGCTGTACAGACCAGTCTCCGTCCAGTTCGGCTTGCGGCCGAGAATTTCTACGACACGCTGATATTCTTCGTCAGTCAGACCGATTTCTTTGTATAGTTTTTGATCGGCAATTTGTTCGGCTGTCGGTTCTTTATGCGTGAGTTGTGACACTGTTCTGTTCCCTCCAAGTCTTCAGGATCGAGGTAAACATGCGGCGTCCGTCATCGGAAGTCATCCAAGAGTGGACGGCACGCTCCGGGTGAGGCATCATGCCAAGTACGTTTCCACGTTCGTTGCAAATGCCCGCGATGTCTTCCAGTGAACCATTCGGATTCTCGCCATGATAGCGGAAAACGATCTGATCGTTCGCTTTAAGCTTCGCCAGCGTTTCTTCATCACAGTAGTAGTTTCCTTCGCCATGCGCGATCGGAATTTGGATGATTTCCCCTGCCGCGAAATCACGGGTAAAGGAGGTATCGTTGTTTTCCACACGCAATTCGGACAGCTTGCAACGGAATTTCAGTGAACGGTTGCGCAAGAGTGCTCCTGGCAACAGTCCGACTTCGGTCAGGATCTGGAAGCCATTACAGATTCCCATGATCAGCTTGCCTTCTTCTGCTGCCTTCACCACTTGCTCCATGACGGGTGAAAAACGAGCGACCGCACCACAGCGCAGATAATCTCCATAAGAGAATCCGCCTGGCAAGAGAATCGCATCATATTTAGAAAGATCCGTATCGGAATGCCATACGTAATCCACAGGCACTCCCATTATATCTTCAACTGCGTTAAACAAATCAATGTCGGCGTTCGAGCCTGGAAAGACGATAACGGCTACTCGCATATCCTTAGCCCTCCACGATATCAAAGCGATAGTCTTCTACCACCGTATTGGCCAACAGCTTTTCGCACATTTCACGTACACGCTCTTCGGCTTGCGCACGGTCAGAAGTGTTCAATTCCAGCTCCATATACTTCCCGATACGCGCATTGTTTACTTCATCAAAACCCAAGGTGTGCAGAGCACCTTTTACAGCGTGTCCTTGCGGATCCAAAACACTCTCGCGCAATGTTACATAAACAACAGCTTTAAACATGTACGTCTCCTCCTAGTCTCGTAAGCATTTCTTTGTAAGCTTCCTCCACATTACCCAAATCGCGGCGGAAGCGGTCTTTGTCGAGCTTTTCCTTCGTTACTGAATCCCAGAAACGG
Source organism: Brevibacillus sp. BC25 (assembly GCF_000282075.1). Classification (NCBI taxonomy): domain Bacteria; kingdom Bacillati; phylum Bacillota; class Bacilli; order Caryophanales; family Paenibacillaceae; genus Brevibacillus; species Brevibacillus sp. BC25. Next base: position 39,365 of record NZ_AKIX01000016.1, on the reverse strand, counting down.
CATGTATCCGGGGATATTTCATCGGCGAGGAGAATCTCCCCGTCCGCTGTTTTTCCGAATTCCAGTTTGAAATCGACCAAGGTAATGTTGCGCTCGCGCAGGTAAGGCACGAGGACCTCGTTTACAGCAAGACCCATGCGTTCCAATGTCGCTTGGTCACTCTCGCTCGCAATCCCCAACACTTTGATATGGGAGGCATTCACCAATGGATCTCCCAGTGCATCATCCTTGTAGTAAAACTCGACAACGGGCTGCGGAAGCACAGTTCCTTCTTCCATGCCAAGACGTTTGGCTAATGAGCCTGCTGCGATATTGCGAACGACTACCTCCAAAGGGATAATCTCCACTTTGCGAACAACTTGCTCTGTGGCGGACAGCAGACGGACAAAATGGTTGTCGATGCCCCGCTCCTTCAGCATGGTGAAAAAGATTGCCGTAATGCGGTTGTTTAGCTCACCTTTTCCGGTGATTTGCGCCCGTTTCTCTCCATTGAATGCTGTTGCGTCGTCTTTGTACTCTACCCAGTACTGTTCAGGCAAAGATGTCCGATAAATACGTTTTGCCTTACCCTCGTAGAGTTGTTCCTGTTTTTCCACCGTAGGAGTCACCTTCCCAGTCAAAAAGGTTGAGTTTCGGTTAATTCACGAACGTTTCAACTACATTAAAACACAATCATACGCATTTATCAACGAAAAATGCTGGAATACACTTCGACAAACGTTCGGGATTTACTGCATGTTTTTCGAACTATAGATGTTAACATTCGTTTACATGTTCTCCATACTGGCTTTACATCTCCTTATTACAATAGTCCTTAGTCTCGGGACTTTTCGACCATCCACTTATCAGGAGGCAACTGGAGATGCACGCTATCTTTCGCCATTTACTCACTCCCTTTTCTCGCTTACACAGGCAAGTGCGGCTCCGTACCAAGCTGACGATCCCACTACTGTGCATCCTGCTCATTTCTTCCAGCATAATTGGCTGGACCTTTTACACCCAGGCAAAAAAGGCGATGATTTCGCAAATGGAGTCCCGCCTTGACTCAGAAACGGACAAGACTACCGAAAAAATATCGCTTTTGAAGTTCACTTTCGCTAGCGACGATCAATCCTACCAAAAGCGCCTTCAATACGAATTGCAACAGCAAGAAAGCAATCTGTCTCAGGAAGGCTTGATACTTCAGCAATATCTGGTCAAAAATGGAGCCTTTCACCCCATTGAAAATGTGACAAAGAGCGCTATTGAAATCCCGCAAGATATCGCGATACGGATGGAAGCGGAGCGATTCGGCGTGATTCATGTCCCTGTCGATGGTCATATACATACACTGGCCTTTACGCATTCTCCTGAGGAGAGCTACATATACGTCATAGACGTTTTGCAGGAGTCCTATCTAGGTCCTCTCCATGAGATAACCAAAATAATCGTGGTGACCATTCTTGCTAGTTTGGTCCTAATCTTTGTTGCTTTGCTTGCTGGTTGTAAAGGGGATAACTGAGCCTTTTCAGACGTTGATTGTGGCCATGCAACAGGTCAGCTCGGGCGACCTCACCCATCGTTCCCTTTTGCAAAACGAGGGTCCAGAGATTCGTGGGATTTCAAACAGCTTCAATCACATGATTGAGCAAATGTGTGAGATTATTACCGAGATCCAACTCATGATTGAAGAACTGAACAAAGGCGGCATCGCCATCAGGCAAACAGCCGACGAAGCAGGCGATCGTTCGTCGATGCTGTCGTTGCGTCTCGATACAGTCAACCAAGGCGTCGAACAAACGGCTGCCTCAACAGATGGCGCCAGCACCTCTTTTCAGCACATAAAGCAATCGATGGACGGACTGTTTGCGCGTATTTTCTCTGTCATTGAAGCGGGTAAAAAGATGCAGACAGTCACCCACAATGGTCAAAATCGTATCGATGATTTGAACACGATGATCAACCGCTTCTCCCACACGTACGCACAGGTCGACACCCGCATGACTGAACTGCGTCGACAATCAGAATCCATTGGAGATGTTGTTCATCTGATCCAAAACGTGGCGAAGCAAACCAAGCTTCTCGCTTTAAATGCGAGTATTGAAGCGGCCCGTGCTGGCGAATACGGGCGCGGATTTGCTGTCGTGGCCAACGAGGTAGCCAAGCTTGCCAGTCAGTCGGAAAATGCCACATTAGAAATCACGCGGCTGATGGACGCTGTTCAGGAACAAACCTATGCGATTTCCTCCGAAACCTCACAGGCATCCGAACAGCTTCAGCAAAGCCTGCAAAAGCTCTCAGATGCTGCATCTGCTTTTCTTGAGCTTCGACAAGCTGTCGATCAGACAACGGGAGAGCTGCATATAGCTAACGAGGGGTTATCCGACATAACCGAAGGCTTGCACACCGTAGACATGGCATTGGATACATTTGTCGCCATTTCCCAAGAGACCAAAAGCAGCACAGAAGAAATGCTGGTCGCCTCGCGCGAACAGCTCACTTCCATTGAAAAATCACGGCAACTGGCTACAGAGCTTCTATCCTTATCTGAGCGGCTGCAAGAAATTAGTGATCGCTTTCGCGTTGCATGAACAAGCAGAGCCTTCCCCTCGGGCAGGCTCTTTTCTTTTGTTTATGATAAACTTGTCAGTGGTACAACCAATACGTGAAAGAAGGAATTTCAGATGTTTCCATTTGAAGTATCTTTTCCTACCAAAATTTACTTTGGTATAGGCGAACTGGAACGTTTGGGCCAAGAAGCAAAATCGATGGGCCAAAAAGCATTGCTCGTCACAGGCGGCAATGCGGCCAAACGTACAGGACTTTTGGACCGCGCCAAGGCTCTGTTGCAGGAAGCTCAAGTGGCGTATCTTGTTTTTGACAAAATCGAACCGAATCCGCGTACGGCAACGGTTGATGCCGGAGCTGCTCTTGCTCGTGAGCATCAGTGTGACTTCATCCTAGCTATCGGTGGCGGCTCCGTGATGGATGCCTCCAAAGCGATTGCGGCAGCAGCCGTTTCTGGACGCCCGATTTACGATTACATGCGGGGAAATCCGAGCGGCTCTGGTCAATTGCTGGTACCCGTTCAGGAAGCACTGCCAATCATGACCGTCCCGACAGTAGCCGCTACAGGTTCGGAAGCCAACCATATTAGCGTCCTGACTCATTGGGACACGCATGAAAAATCTTCGATAAACGGCCCAGCACTTTACCCGAAGATTGCCATTCTTGATCCGTCTGTCACCTTTACCGTTCCAGCTCGGGTCACAGCGGAATCTTGCGCCGATATCTTTTCCCATCTGTTTGAAAACTATTTGATCAGCGCGGAAGGAACCCACGTTCAGGACGGGATTTCTGAAACACTCATTCGTCTCGTCGTCGAGCACTCCGTCACAGCGATCCAGCAACCAGACAATGCAGAAGCGCGATCCACCCTTTTGTGGGCGAGTACGCTGGGCATCAGTCCATTCGCTGCTGGCGGTCGTGGTGCTGGTATGCCGTTGCACGGAGTTGAACATCCGCTGAGCGGAATCTACGATATGGCTCACGGTCGTGGACTGGCGATCTTGTCCCTTCCTTATTTTGCACAGGTGATTTTGCAAGACCGTCCTGAGAGACTAGCCCGTATGGGACGTCATTGCTTTGGCGTTACCGTGGAGGACGAGAGCGAAGCAGCACGAGCAACGATTGAAGCCGTTCGCCGTTGGTATGAGCGCATGGGAATCACAGAACGTCTGTCTGACTTCGGCGTGACCAAACAATCGCTGGCACAAATGGCTGAAGAAGCGGTTCGCATCGGCGGACGCGGAATCGGGTATCTGCCTAGCTCACGAAAATTGAATGAATCCGATGTGATCGCGATCTACGAGGCTTGCCTGTAATCGAAGCATCAAACACACTGGCGAGCCTTCGTTCAGTTGTGTAATAATACAAATTAATCATTAATCAAAATTATTTTACTACGGAGGTTACCACCTATGGCAGATCCACGCATTAATGAACTGGCAAGCCGTCTCGTCCGTTACTCACTCCATTTGCAAAAAGGCGAAAAAGTTCTGATCGAAAATACAGGCCTGCAACCTGAACTCGTTCGTGCACTTGTGCGTGAATCATTTGCAGTTGGGGCTCTGCCTTTGGTCACCTTGAAAGACCAGGAAATCATGCGTGCACTCTATCAAGGCACGAGCGAAGAACACATGGCTCTGATGGCAAAATACGAGTATGACCGGATGAAAGACATGGACGCTTACATCGCTATCCGCGCTTACGACAACATCAACGAGTATGCCGACGTAGCGGAAGACAAAATGGGCATTTACGCTCGCGTCCTGTATCAACCAGTACATACGAACGAGCGCGTTCCGAACAAACGCTGGGTTGTACTGCGCTACCCGAACAAGTCGATGGCGCAACTGTCCAAAATGAGTCTCGAGGGCTTTGAGGACTTCTACTTCTCCGTCTGCAATCTGGACTACGCGAAAATGTCCGCTGCCATGACTCCGTTGAAAGAGCTGATGGAGCGCACCGATCGTGTACGCATCGTCGGTCCAAAAACGGACCTGCGCTTCTCCATTAAAGGAATCAATGCCATCAAATGCGACGGCAAACGCAATATCCCGGATGGCGAAGTATACACCGCTCCTGTGCGCGATTCCGTGGAAGGAACGATTTTCTACAACGCGGCATCGATCTACAACGGCATTACCTTCAATGATGTGCAGTTCACTTTCAAAGAAGGAAAAATTGTGGAAGCGACCAGCTCCAATACCAAAGCATTGAACGACATCCTCGACACTGACGAGGGCGCACGCTATATCGGAGAATTCGCGATCGGCTTCAATCCGCACATCCTCCACCCGATGCTGGACATCCTGTTTGACGAAAAAATCGCGGGCAGCTTCCACTTCACGCCAGGGAATGCTTACACAGTAGCAGACAACGGCAACCGCTCCTCCATTCACTGGGACTTGGTCCAAATACAACGCCCTGAATACGGCGGCGGCGAAATCTGGTTTGACGATGTGCTGATCAGAAAAGACGGGATCTTTGTGTTGCCAGAGCTGGAAGGCTTGAACCCGGAGAATTTGATTTAAATGCAATGAATGAAAAAATGGGTTAGGGGATGAGGTTCCCTAGCCCATTTTCTATTGTTCAGAGAAAATAAAGTATTATGTGCTCAAAGTTTTCTCTATCGTTGATAGCTACTTTTTTAAAATTTATGATCTGAAAAAATTGATAGTCTAACGTCCTCTTATTCACGAACCAAAATTATTTTTCATTCTGAAGAATCTTTCTGTATTCAACACCGTGAATATGCATAAGTATTTTTCTCTTTTCTAATACCTCAAAAAAATTCAACATATCACCAAATGGATTTTCAAAATGTTGAATTAAGTGTTTAAAATTCTCAGTTGATTTCAAGAAATCATGAAAAAAGTAGGGATCAACATTTCTAATATCGTCTGTATTCCCGAGAGAAACCTCCAATTTTTGTCCAGTATCTAAATTCTCAAACATGCAATGTTCTCCATGAACATCAAAGTACCAATTACCGGTTAAATGTTCTCCATCGTTTAGCAATTCCGCATTTGAAATTAAGTAGTAACTTCCTTTTATTATCTCTGATTTTTCAGGCTGGTTCGTTTCCAATATTAATTTGTCGATGAGTTCTTGCGCAATTACTTTATAAGAGTCCATTGCTGCCAATAATTCATCTACCGTTTCTTTCGTTAGCGAGTTCATACATTACCGCCCTCTATGCTATTTATATTTTTCAGATACAATTGCCAGCGCTTGCAGCATACTATCTCCAACCATCAAAACTGAGCCAACCAAAATCATAGGAAAGGCTTGCTCTAAAGTCACGCCTTCCAATGTTAACTTTAGCACCTCGCTGTCACGCTAGTTTAACGGTCCTGGTCTAAAACTTTATTATCCAGTCTAGTACTTTATTAATCAGTCTAAAACTTTGTTATCTCTGTACAGATGCAGACCATTCAGTCGCAAGCAAAACCAAATCAAGCTAACGATCGCAGTATATCATCGGTTTTTTTGCCGTTGGAAATAATTCCGTTATTCATCCAAGTTAGAAAATCAACCTCGTAAACGCGGTTGTTTCGTACAGCAGGCAGATCACGCCACTCTGGCTGCTCCAGCAGTTCCCTCTCCTTTCCTTCTGCCTGACTATGCCACTTATCGAAAGTAATGAACAGATGATCCGCGGTTAACGTACGCAGGTCCTCTACAGAGAGATTGAACATGCCCGGCCTATTCGCTTTTGAAGCTACACCTACGGCGGAGTGGGAGCGCAAGCCAACATCGCCATAGAGAACAGTCGAAACAAAGCCTTGCCCTTCTCCCGCATATTGGATGATGTGGTCCGCCGAGATACGCAAAAAAGCGACCGTTGCACCTTTCATAACCTGACTCAGCGTATGACTCGTGCTCCGTGCTTTGAAATCATACTTTGCGATAGCATCGTCGGCCAACTCCGTCCGACCGAAATAATCGGCGACGGTACGCAGCAGCGTACGCCAATTACTTGTCTGCTCACGCAGGATACACGTGTTGGATATGCGTCGGCACTGAGAATATTGCAGTTGCTCGTAACGATCTATAAGCAATATCAAATCCGGCTTATAACCGGAAAGCGCGTCAAAGTTGCCGCCGTTCTCGTCGAACGTCGGAATATGGTCTAAGCCTAGATAGTCTTGTTTTCCCCATTTCGCATGCCAATACTGGGCGATAGGCTGCATATCCAGCGAGACTATGAAATCCTCCAAATACGGCGCTACTACTCTAAGCTGTCCCTTGCGGCTGCGACGGTATTGTCCGGGCGATATGCCTACCGTCTGCTTGAAACGACGATTGAAATAATATTCATTGTTGAAACCTGCATTCAGCGCAATATCGAGCAGCTTGTCATCGGCGCTTGCCAGCCACTTCTTGGCTTGATTAATCCGTACTTCATTCAAGTACTGAAGCGGTACTTGACCCGTAGCCTCTTTGAACAGACGGGTATACTTCCAGCGATCAATGCCTGCGAGGGAGGACAGCTCCTCCAAGTTCAGAAGCTCACGGTAATACTGATGAATATGCCGTATGCTAAGCTCTACCCCATTCCGCTCGATATCCGTTCCCTTATCCTCGGCTGCAGGTGCATTTTGGCGGAATAGAAAGAGCAGCAGCTCTTGAAATCTCACAAATCGTTGGAACAGCTCGAGCTCGTCGCTCGCCCCGCGGAGTCCATATAACTCATCAAGCAGCTCCATCGTCTTCGCGAAGGGTGCGCAGGCAAGCTCTTGCTTATCCGGCAGCAAGCTCGAAGCTGCTTCATAGCCGCTCGTTACGAAGCACACTCGGTAATAGCTGCAGCTCATAACCTCTTGATCAACATATAAAGATCTTCCTGGCCCCTGCAAATAGCATTTTCCTTGTCCCGTCCCGCTCATTATAATGAGCAGTTCAAAGCTTTCCTTATCGTTTCTATCGCTGCTGTCCAAATCACTCATTTCTGCTTGCTCGCCCGCAACGACTAAGCGGATCGATCGCAGCGCATATTGGACTAAAGGAGCAGTCCCAGCTTGTTTGCGCTGTTCAATATCCATCGTTACTATCAACCGCCTTTTAATTGATATTCATTCTCAATGAATATAGTGTAAATCAAATCGAGCCACCCATCAACCTTCGTTGAAAAGTGGCTCTTTCTCAATTATGGCGATGAGTCCCGCCAATGAACTTAATCACTCTTATTTCCTGCTAAGAAGCCAGTAATCGAAGTAAATCATCCATCTTCAACCCGTTTGCCGTAATGGCTCCCGTCTGCCAATACGATCTCTCTACGGGATATACATGGCCGTTCTTAAATGCAGGAACGGTCTGCCATAACGGATCTGCCTTCATTTCCTCAAGCGCTTTCGTGTTGCTCTCATCCTCCCACGTCCCGTTGGACGGAAGCAAAATAATATGGTCCGCGTCAAGCTCTGGAATGACCTCCTTCGACAAGACGATATTGCCCTCCGTCATCGCCTCGGCGAACCCCGGCGCCTTCAGCCCAAGATCCTCATACAAGATTTGTCCGACAAACGTGTTATGAATACCGAAAATATTAATCGATTTATCTACGACGTTCATCCGCAGAACAACAAGCTTCTCATCGCCGATCGCCGCGTTCAGCTTCGCCTTCACATCGACAATACGGGCTTCGTAATCGGCAAGAACCTGCTCCGCCTTGTCGCTGAGACCAAGCAATTCGGCGATTAAGGTAATGTTTTGCGCGAATCCGCAAGTACGTCGTCCGGCAAGCGGAACGTCGGCGCAACCTTGGAATAGAGCGCGTATTGTGCTACATCGACCTCTCCGGCGCCGATGATCAAGTCCGGCTCGGACACAAGCATAGCTTCGATGCTGCCGGTCACATCGAACAACGGCACTTCCAGCTTCAAATAATCCTGCTTGCCCCACATCGGGTTATAATATTGCACAATAGGCGTTACCCCAAGCGCAACCAAATAATCTTCACGATAAAGAGCTGAGATTCGCTTTGGATTTGTCGGAATCTCTACCTCTCCGAAGCCATCGGTTACGACGCGCGTTTCCGTCTGAGGCGGAGCTTCGCTTGGCGCTGCCGTTGCCTGTGCAGGCTGATCGGTAGTCACCGTGGCCACAGCTTGATCGCCTGTCGAGCCGCAACCTGTCACCGTAATCATTGCTGCCGTTATAAGCGATATCCATCCTGTTTTCATAAATCCCGATCTTGCCATGATTAAATTCACTCCAAAAAGTTTTATGTTTTGTAGCAAAACAATTCGTTGATTTATAGTGATAATCATTATCATCTCACTTGAGTAAATTTTACCCCAAATTGGATTGCATGCTCAATACACATTCTCTACGACCAGCTTTATACAAACTCGTCACTTCCTGACTAACGAAAAACAATAAAAAAAGGAGCCTCGCATAAGAGGCCCTATCCACCTGCACTGTCTATGAGGTATGCTGAATCAACTCGGGAAGAATTCGGAGCAGCCGCCGATCATATGCGCATCCCTTTTTCTGACTCATCTTTAACGTCAGACCCCACTTAAGCGATTGAGCAGCTAGGATTTGCGAACAGGTAAATATGCTTTTGGAATTTTACAGGCGACACTGTAAGCGGGATTGAACACGTTGGCCACCTTATATTCGACGACTTGGCCGAGCAGCAGGCTTGCTTCATTTACCGAGAGCCCATAGTCTTCGACTAGCAAGGAGAGCATTTCAGTAGTTGCATGCTGAAGCGCTTGTTCGAGCGGTCTGGCGTTGCCGATGCAAGACAAGTGAGTGTCGGACTCCAGCCTCTCAATAAAACAAGAGATATTCTTATTAATCCTACCAAATTTTACGGGTTTCTTTCACCAGTGAATCTCTGTTATTCTAGGTCATGCCAAACAAAACAGCCGAAACTTCCTCTCGAATGGAAGTGCGGGGGATCTTTTTTACTTGCAGATGAGAGATCTGCATGGGGTGAATCGCCAAAGTGCGTAGGGTTGTTTCCTCAATCCGAATCCGTCAACTAACCTCGTAGGCCAAAAAAAGGAGACGATGTGAATATGAAACGCCTTGGTACTATTGCAATCGCGACATTGGGATTGGGATTTGTTCTTTCCGGCTTTTCTAACACAGCTTCTGCCGCTACCACATGTCCGCAATACGGGTATCAACCATATATGCAACCTGTCCAACCGCAAATGCAAGCACCTTACGCAGCACCAGCGAATCAACAGCAGCCAGCTCAACAGCCAGTAAAACAAGCTAACCAACAAGTGGATGCTTCCTCTGTTGGGAAGCAAGTAACTGATTTGGTAAACCAAGAGCGTGCAAAAGCAGGTCTGAAGCCAGTGGAACTGGATGCTTCCCTGAACAAAGTTGCACAAGCAAAAGCGGCTGATATGTCCAACAACAACTACTTTGACCATACAAGCCCTACGTATGGCTCTCCATTTGACATGATGAAACAATTCGGAGTATCTTCTATGACCGCGGGTGAGAACATCGCCATGGGTCAACGCACCGCTGAGGAAGTCATGAACCAATGGATGAACAGTGAAGGACACCGTCAAAACATCATGAATCCTTCCTTCACCAAAATCGGTGTAGGCTTTGTGAATGGATACTGGGTACAAGAATTCATCGGATAATGAAATTGGATATAAATGCCGAGTCCTCTAGTGGGGACCCGGCTTTCTTGTTTTTTCCCAGCCTTGTCTGGAGTGGCCCTTGAACATCTATCTATCTCCGTGAAAAGCCAACAGCTTACCTTTTACTTCATTCTCTTCCGGGTTACATTCCTACTCGATTTGCTTAAGGGATTGTTCTCTTGGTTACGTGCCTGTTCCATCTTTTTATATGCCTGTAATGCTTCCTTATCCCCTTGGTTAATGGCCCCAGCCCAAGTAGCCAATGATATTCCAGCAACAATTACCGCACCTATCAATGTCCATGTGTATTTATTCATAACTAACCACCAAAAATTAATTTGTTTCGTTGCAGGAATATTCTACCAAAATTTCAAATCCCCATGAATTATGCAATAAAAAAATGGAGACATTGAAGCGTCTCCATTTTTTTATTGCCATCATTTCATCCATACGGCAACCTGACCTCAAAACACGTTCGAATAAAATCACTTTGGACTGAAATCGTTCCCCGATGCTTCTCGACGATATTTTTTGCAATAAACAGGCCGAGTCCTGTGCCTCCCCCTTGATGCGTTCGCGCTTTATCGCCCGTAAAAAACATTTCAAAAATATGCGGTAGCGCATCCTCAGGTATCTGGTTACCGTAATTCATGATTTGTACTACCACTTCATCGTCCTCACGATAAGCGTTCAAATCGATAAACTGGCCATCTCCTCCATAGCGTATCGCGTTGGTCAGGATATTCTCAAAGACGCGCGCCAAAAGCTCCCCATTTCCCACGATCACTAAATGAGCAGCAATCGTACACCGCGCGACCAGCTCATTTTTCTCAAAGGAAGGATACATCTCTTCATTTAACTGAACAAGCAATTCACTCAAATCAATAACCTTTTGCTCGAGGTTGACCATGCCGTAATTCATTCTCGTAATTTCGAAGAGCTCATCAATCAGCTTTTCCAATCGTTGCGACTTGGTAAAAGCAATCGTCGCATAATGCCGCATTTGTTCTTTTGGCATCTGCTCGTCTCGTAAAACTAAATCTAAATAACCCAGTACGGATGTCAGCGGTGTGCGTAAATCGTGCGCCAGATTCAAAACAAGCTGATCCTTGCTGCTTTCAGCGAAATCTCCTCTTTCTACCGCCTTTTGCAGCATTTCACTTGCCAGATTGATATCCTTGGCGATATCTGCGAACTCATCATTGGATGGAATATGGACATGCCGTGTAAAGTCTCCACTGGCGAGATAATGAATGCCCGTGGAAATCTCCCGAAAGTAGCCCGCATACCGTTTGGTCAGGAGATAGAAATACAAGATCGCAATGGGAGCAAAGACAAGCAAAAAGAAATTGATATCCCCCATCTCCCTGATGAAACGGCGAACCTGGGCGAGCGGATCTTCGTACTTAACCTCCATCCGATAGTAAAACTGGAGTACTTTATAGAGCAGAAAGGTTATGATACCGGCCAGAAGCATGCCAAGCCCAAGAAGCCCAAGCATTTTGGAACGAAAACTATGTCTCCTCTTCACCATGGAAAAAATGAACCACTCCCTATCCCAAATTTCGTCCAGAGATCAATCATGATAGACTCTTTTAATGCGTTCTCCCAAACGGCTTACCAGTTCGTTCGTAATGATTTTACATTGATGGGCCATTTCCTCGGCAGTGATACCCTCTTCTTGATCTCTGCCGATAAAGGTCACAACATCCCCTTTTTGCACCTCTTCCATATCTGTAATATCTACAATAAGCTGATCCATGCAGACAAACCCAATAATTGGTCTCCTTTTTCCTCTGATCAAGCAGGTAGCGCCCGATTGTGACAGCATGCGCGGAACCCCATCTGCATATCCGATGGATACGATGGCAATCTTGCTGTCTTTGGGCGCTGTGTGGGCGCGTCCATAGCCCACGGATTCTCCTTTTTCCACCTGTTTCACCTGTACAACTCTTGCTTTCAGTGATAACACAGGTCGTAGGTCGACGCTTGTTTTTACCTTATCTCCCTGCTTGCTCAACATCCCGTAGAGAGCGATCCCAATCCGAGCATAATCGTATTGCAGCTCCCCGTAATTCAGCACGCCATAACTGCTTTGAACGTGCAGCTTCTGTGGATCGATCCCCGTTTCTTTCAGCTGATCGATCACTTTCTGGAAACGGGCGATTTGATTTTTCGTGTAATCGATATCCGAAGCTTCCAAACTATCAGCCACACTCAGATGCGTAAAGGTACCGCATACCTGCAAATTTTTATAGCGATACATGGCCGCAATTTTTTCTGTGTGTTCCCAAGATTCCCCGAGTCTCCCCATCCCCGTGTCGATCTTGATATGAACAGGGATTTTCACGTTGTAGCCATTCAGTTTTTGGGCATATTCGTTATCTACTACGGTTTGCGTCAGTCTGAAACGGGCGATTTGGCGTATCCGTCGTTCATCGGTATAGCCAAGCACCAGAATCTCCCCTTTTACGCCCTTCTTCCTTAGCTCGATTCCTTCATCGATTGTGGCAACTGCGAAGTGATCAATCCCGAGCTTGTTTAAGAACCTCGCGACTTGCCATCCGCCGTGGCCATATGACTGCGCCTTGACGACTGCCATCATCGCACAATCCTTCGGGAGAACCCGCTGGATTTCCCTTACATTATGTTGGAGATGAGGAAGATAGATATCAGCCCATGCTCGTCCTGTTTGATCCGGTTTCCCACCTCGAAAGCGCTGGATCACCTTCATCGCCATCACAGAAAGAACAAACGATAGCACAGTGACCAGTGTAAAATGCACCAAGCTGTTTTCAACAAGCGGCCCTGTCAGTCCCGTCACTTTGGCCGCTCCGCGAATGAGCACAATACACAGCGGATGGATGACATAAACATACAGGCTCAGCTTTCGTAACGTTGGGCGATTTTTGCCTTTCCAGAACAACAGTAGTTGAAAGAGAAAATACATGCACGGTATCAAAAAAATATACATACTATCATGGCGTTGCAGCTGATAAGCGTGCAAAAGCAAGCCTTCTATTACCAGCATGCTTCCGAACACTCCAAGTCCGATGGCATACGGTGCGACCTTTTTCTTTTTCCGCCTGCGGGTATTGGCAATCATCCCTCCCATGACAATAAACACAGGGGCAAAAAATATACCGTTCCGCGTGTAATCAAACAGGGTAAACATCGATTGATAGATACTGTCCACATATGGATTCATCTGTGCAAATCCAAAGTAGCTGTCTCCCAATAACCCGATGCCATACAGCAGCAAAGTCACCCAAAACGTTTTCCATGCGGATAGTCTTGTATACAAAAAGGTACTGATACACACCCCCAGCATGATGCCAGGGAAATACCACAGATGATACAAGGTCCCGTTAAACAAGAGGTCTTTCACTGCTGAAAACACGGTAAGTTGATTCGTAAAATACCCTGTATACACATTCACAGGAAGATAGAGTAGGATCGAAAGTATATATAGCTTTCCTACTTTCCATAAAAACTGCTTCAGCAAATTCGCATTTCTGTTGCGATCTGTGCCAAGCTTTTGTAAGAAGAAAAATCCTGTGCACATAAAGAAAAATGGAACCGCAACCCTGGCTATTGTTCGTGTCAGTGTAAAGTCAGCCCATTCGCTTATGGACAGCAGGGGAGAAGTATGGATTGCGATGACAAGGATCGCTGCAATGATTCGGAATCGATCCAGCCCGCCATACTGCCTTTCACTCCCCACGTTCATTACGTGCCTCCTGATGAAACACCGTAATGATAAATCCATCCACGTTGTTGCCCGATATTTCGTAGCTCTCACCAGCCATAACCGGGATGTGCGTAACTGTATCGCTAGCCTTTACATAGTAGATTTCAATGCGCTCATCATCCACTAGCAAATGCTCCTGATGGAATTCGTAGTTTTTCACATACTCGATATACTCTTCCAGACAAAGCTGAAGCTTTTCCATCAAAACAGCATGCGGATAGCCCACATACCGAAAATGCCAAGGCTCATCCGAAATTCCTGTTAGCTGTTCCTTGTCTTTGTCGTAGCGTTTAATAAACCCATATTGACTGGCACGTTGGCGAAACATTCGGCATACGCCATGATCGGGAAAAGAAGGGCAAATAAAATCGATCTCTTCCTTCTTCTCTCCTACATCAATCGCAAGCCCTGTCTGATGCTCGCTTTCATTCGGACGCGCAACAAATTGACTAGTAAACACCTGTCCATTTTCGAGCAAGGATTGATCATAAATATCCTTTTGTTCCGTCTTGCTGCGAAAGCCACTGACAGGTACGATTGTATGCTCTGCGTTGCAGGCTTTCAGCAGTTTGGCAAACATCTTTGCAGCGGTGTTTTCCAGCATCATATTGTTGTGTGCTCCATCAATCAGCCGCATGCGGTTCAGTAGGATGCCGTCGTCTGTTTGCCAACGGATCGGGTACTGGCGATTCACCAATATCAGATGGCCGTGATGCAGATTGTCGCTGTTCAAAGAAATCGTCGAGACGTGAAGTTGTGTCATCGATTAGTCCTCCTCCAACGCTAGCATAATCAATGTATCCAGAAGTTCTTTATAGGAAATCCCCGTTGCACGCAGCATGCTTGGATACCTGCTTTTCGAGGTAAAGCCAGGGATCGTATTCACTTCGTTAAACACAATGTCTCCGTCTGGTGTAACAAACATATCCACGCGAGCGAAGCCACGACAGCCAAAAACCTGATAGAGATGGGTGGCTGTTTGCTTGATTTTATGAGCCAGTTCCGCGTCAATTCTTGCTGGGACATGGATATGGGCAGTCTCCAATGAATACTTTTCTGTATAATTGAAGAAGCCCTGAAGCAATTCGATTTCATCCACTTCTCCTACAATGACCTCACGATTTCCTAGTACCGCGCAGCCCACCTCAAATCCCACGATGTTTTCCTCGATGACCACTTTGTCATCATGCAAAAGGGCGTTTTCTATACCAAAGAACAATTCTGATAGGCTGTATGCTTTCGTAATCCCAATGGAAGACCCTGCCTTTGCTGGCTTGACATACAAAGGGAATCCCAGTGCTTCGGTGGCAGATTGAACAGTCGCAAGATCAGTATTTGGATAAACGGTAACGGATCTTGGCGTTTTGATACCGGAGCTTTCCGCCAGTGTGTGGGCGATATCCTTGTCCATACAAATCGCAGAGGATAGCGTGTGACAACCGACAAACGGAATTCCGGCGAGCTCCAATAGCCCTTGCACCGTTCCATCCTCTCCGTTTTTGCCATGCAAAATCGGGAACACCACATCAACCTTCGTGACTGTCATGGTACCGTTCTCCTCTGCAACAATTCCCTTCACCTTTCTGCAAGGAGAGAGAAAGGCAGGCACACACTTCTCACTTTGATGCCAACTGTCATTCCGAATGCTTTCGATGTTGCCGGTATATCGCAGCCATTGCCCTTCCCTCGTAATTCCTAGCAAAATCACCTCGTACTTTTCCAGACACAAACTCTCCAGCACCGAACTCGTAGATTTAAGGGATACTTCATACTCCGAGGAACATCCCCCAAACAAAATCGCGACAGTCAATTTCTTCATTAGATTCACTCCTTTATTTCTTTAGTTCACGTAGCTTGTTACAATCACACCGCCCATGTTGTCACCCGAAATCTCATAGTTGCTCGTAATCGGTACTTTGATCGTCATCTCTTGATCGACAGGGTAGTAGTTAATTTCATAGATCTTTCCATCGTTTGTCACAGAGATACTTCTTTGGTCTTTTAGGTAATCCAAGTATTCTTCCAGCGAAAAGTTATTCTCCTTCATGATCGCGCTATGCGGCAAACCGACATATCGGAAATGCCACGGCTCGTATACCGTTCCTGTTATCGCTACTTTGTCACTTGGATAGCGTAAAATAAAACCGTATTTCCATGAGTTATCTTCCAACCACTTGCCTTCAGGAGCATGCTCCATTTTCATTTGCGTCGATCCAATATCCAGCGCGGAACCTACATTGTGTTCGCTATAACCGCTTGGCATCGCGATCGCTGGCCCCATTTCTTCATACAGCTTCTCTTGTTCTTCCTTCCCTCGATAACCGCTGTTCAGGATAAAGTGACTCACGTTATCTTGTTGCGCAGCTTTGACCATCTCCAAGAATACTTTGGCTACACGCTCCGACACTTCGAGTCTATGATCGAGCAAAGTATAGCCTTGCAACAGTTCTTCATGCTCAGACAACCGAACCACATCGTTTTTTACCCCTGCCTCATGAACCGGATAGTCTTTATTGACCAAGAGAAGGTCTCCCTGATAAATTTGATCTTTTGTTATTTGTATCGATTGGTACTCCACACCCACGCCGGTAGCCTCTCCCACTGTTTCCATATGTCCTCCAACATTAGGTGGTCCTTCTGTAATTTTTTGAAAAACGATATATCCAAACAGCGATAAAATGACAAGCCAAAAAACCCTCTTTTTCATTCACAGCTTCCTCCTTCACTTACACATGTAGGATAGGGAAAACTGTTAAAATAAAAAGTAGGGTAAATATAAAATAATTTTAAAGATGTCCATTCATTTTTATAAAGTTGCTTAGCTGGATAGAGAGGAGGTCAGCAGCCTAGCATGAACAAAACAGACCGTTTGTTGGCAATCGTTCTGGAGCTACAACGAAAAGGAACGTTGCGCGCAGAAGATTTGGCCGCGACCTTCGAGACGAGCGTCCGGACGATTTATCGTGACATGCAGGCATTGAGCGAAGCAGGCGTCCCCATCGTTGGGGCACCAGGTCAGGGCTATTCGTTAATGGAAGGATATTTTCTGCCGCCCGTCAGTTTTTCGGTAGAAGAGGCCGTTGCACTCTTGATCGGAGCAGACTTGGTCGAGCAAGCTTTTGACCAAAACTTTGGCAATAACGCAAGAGCTGTACAGCGCAAAGTAGAAGCGATCCTGTCTGCGGATGTAGGCGAACAAGCCAGCCGTATCCGCTCAACCTTTCGCCTCGTAAGTCCCAGAGCAAACAATCTGCGCGAGCAGGAAAAAGCGCATGCACAACTTCTCCACGATGCGATCATCAATGAGCGGAAGGTGCGGTTCCGCTATCGGAGGGGTACGCCTGGGGAGGGTGACGATCGTGAAACAGTGCGTGACGTTGCTCCATATGGTCTAGTACTGGTTCGTGGTTCTTGGATACTACTCGCTCATTGCGATCTGCGACAGGATATTCGTCGATTCCGCCTGTCACGCATGAGCGGCCTGATCGTATTGGAAGACCGCTTTATTCTCCCTGACCATTTCCATTTTGATGACTACAAGCCTATCGACGATCGATCCCTAGAGGTGCAGATCGTCATCAGCGCAGCTATCGCTGATCGTGTCAAAGAATCGGGCTATTTTTTTATAGAAGAGATTACGGAGCATCCGGACGGCTTTCTCGTCAGATTGCGCGTCAGACAAATCGAAGAAATATTGTCTTGGGTGCTTGGTTTGGGGGCAGATGCGGTTGTTCTTACCCCTAAATCCTTGCGTAGCCGAATGCGCGAAGAAGCCAAAAAATTATTCAAACGCTACTGACATACTGCTGTCAGTAGCGTTCGAATATGATAAAAGCAAGAAAACCAAGAGGAGCTGATTCGCCCATGAATACAAAGGAAATCGCGAACAAATTTGAAGACGTGACAAACCACTACCTGCTTGAATTAGAAGGCTTCACCATGGAACAACTCTTGCAAAAACCAAGTGAAGAGGAATGGTCGATCGGGCAAATGTACCTTCACTTGATCCAATCTGCCCGGTATTTTCAACTGGGAAGTATCGAGAAGTGTAGACAAGGAGGTCCTGCTGTCACAGAAGCAGGTACCGAAAAATCCGAGATCGGGCAGACGATCTTTGCTCAAGGCTCCTTGCCTCCCATTCGCGTGAAAGTCCCTGCCTCCCCGGAGTACACACCTGCACAACCGGAGAGCAAGGAGCAATTGCGTGATGGACTCATCAGCGTGCTCACACAAATGAAAGAGTTGGAACCGACTCTGGACGAAATTCCTGCACATCACAGGGTGGCTCACCCAGCCTTCGGTTCGCTGACGGCCAAGGAATGGTTTGCCGCCGTAGAAATGCACTATCGCCATCACCTGCTCCAGCTCAACCGACTGAAGGGTTAGTTTTTTTCTCCAAACATCCCCGCAAGCTTTTGATAGGTCGGCGGAAACTCTGCCTGATAACGCAAGAAAGACGGGATCGGGTAGCGGATTCCGCCTTTTTGCGTTCCGACTAATCCCTCCACCAGCTCGGCGGCATCTCGAAAATGAAAGCTGAAGGCCATCTCGTGATCCTGTGTCTGGGCAAACAATCTGTCGCCATAACACGGTACGATCACTTGCGGTTGTCCCGTCTGGATCGGCTTGATGGCAATGTCCGCACAGTCGGCCCGACTGGAAAAGGTGGAAGGAATCGACCCACCGCGCTTGTACAGCATCCCCGCCACCAATCGCATGACCTGTGCCGCATTGCCGTAAATCACGACGACATCTGGCTCGATCTCTGCTCGCTCCAGTGGAAATGATACGTAGTAGCCGCTTTCTTCTGCTGAAAATTTCGGAACATCCAGCTCGCTTTTCGCCCCATTTTCCAGTGTATCTGTATACATCCCACAGGCGAGATGACCCTCTGTATAAAACGCCGGCTGCTCTTCATAGCCAAAAGCCACCTGCGCGATCGGACAGGACAGATCGGCTCCATTCATCGCGATGCTCCAGCCATAACGCCTTGAAAAACCGACAGCTTGGCAAATCGTAATCGGATAACCTAGATCACGGACAGGTCGCTTTGCCTTTGATGGCAGAGCGGCTTCTTCTTTTCGGATGCTAACTCCTACGGGAAAGGTCTCAGTCCTCACATACATTTGAAGCGCTTGATTCAGCTCGATGGCGTTCATTCCATTTGCCCCCTCGTTTTTCACATACACTACTCATACTCCGAATTTTTCGTCTTTTTTGCCCAAAGTCCTGTCACTCCCTACATTTTTCTCGAAGCTTACAACATCGTAAGGTAATGGAAAGGTTAATCGATAGGGAGTCGAAACAATCCCTGTTAGGATAAAAAAAGACTAAGACTACACGTATTACTTGGGATGGCTGGAGGGTTCACAATGAAAAAGTTCGCATGGCTGGGCACGGCGCTTCTTGTCTTTTTGTTAATGGGATGCTCCTCCAGCTCACCAGATACAGTACACGGGCTCGGAAAAGAAGAAGCGGCGCAAATCGCTGCAGCCGCTGTTAGACAATATTATCAGATGGATGTTGATACGACTGATCGGGAAATCACGCTGGAGGACCCAACCAATTCGGTATACAGAGGTGTACCTGTTCACGCCGTACTGAAACGCGAACCTGTGAGTGGCGATGTCCATGGCTTTCACGCCATCATCGAACCGAGGTCAAAGCAAATTCTTTCCCTGTCGATTGACGTTATTGGAATAAACGGAGAAATGGCGACAAAAACGATGACAGAAGCAGATTTGGAAAAGACGGCATCAGATTTCATCCGCTCGAAAAACCTGCTTGCGACGAACGACTTCCAATTGGTGAAAGCTTCTGACGCTCATTCCAATGACGCCAAGCGCTACTTTTATTACACAGATGGCCTAAATGATGTGGCAATCGGAGTGGACCCAGGCCTGCAACAGGTCGTTACGTTCACATATGATTGACGCCCCCTAATCCTTTACATTTACAGTGGGTTCTCCGTTGCGACCGCAATCGCTTTTATAACGGAGAACCCATTGCTGTTAGTTTCCGCTGTATTTATCCTCAATTTCCTCTCTCATTTCCTGATAGGTCTCGGTTGTGAGACTCACCAAGTAATTGGTAAGCTCCTCCTTGGACTGTGTAGCCAACGCTTCTCTTTCTTGCCTTTTCCCAGTAAGATACTCCCTCGCGTCCTTGCCAATCTTGCCACTCGCAGACAAATGCTCGATCGCCATTCCGATGTTCAGGCTCTCCCGCCAGTTTTTCTCGTACCAGTCCCGGTCGTAAGCATCCACCCATTTTTTGCGGTCGATCAGCACAGCGTCAGCTTCTGTCAAAGCATCCCGTTTCCACTGCTCCCACTTCTGGGCAATTTCTTTCGCACGTTCCAGCTCTTGCTTGAACTGCTCGCGGTTCGTCACATTTGCATACAAACCTTCTGACGCGTGGGCAATTTCCTTCAATTGCTTCTGCCCTTCTGCATTCACATCAAAGCCGATAACGTTTAACAACGGCATAATTTTGGACTGGGACAATTCCTTGGCTACTGCCACTGGATTGCCATCGCACGTCTCGATACCGTCACTGACCAGATAGATGACATTCGTATTTTTATCCGCTTCGAATCCCGCCAAATCCTCCTGAGCGAGACGCAAGGAGTGCGCAATAGATGTCCAGCCCGTCGGCTCAAACATGCCAAGTGCTTGCTCAAGACCTTTCGTATCGTAGGCTTGCAATGGATAGACCATCTCACTGCTGCCACAGGAGAGCTGTTTATGCTCATCTGCATTGCTGCCCTTATGTCCATACACGCGCAGCGATATTCTCGCCTCTTCTGGCAGTGCTTCCGCGAATTCCTGGATCGCTTCCTTAGCGAGCTGCATTTTCGTTTTGTCCCCAATTTTCCCAGCCATGCTGCCGCTTGCATCCAGGATGATTTCTACGTTGAAATTTTCCCGAAACTGAAAGCGGGCGTCCTCGATGTCAGGACTGCCATACGAAGCCATTCTCCAGCGGTCTACAACCATCTGGGGACTGAGGTAATCCTCGGCAAACAGGGTGAGTAATTGATTCCAGTACAAATCCAAATAAGCATCATTCATCCCGTCGACCAGGGTAGGCATTTTATCCAAAACCTGTATGATCTCAGCTCGATGCGGATAAGCTGCGTGGAAAAATTGTGTGCTAGCAAGCGGTCCGGGCTGTGAAGCAATCAATTCCTGTGTCGTCTGCGGCCATTGATTTTGCCGGATCCCTGTACCCGCTCCTATTGCGCCCAGTGAACAGCCAGAAAGCAGCAGCATGATCATGATGCTGTTGATCAAGAGCGACATCCGCATTTTGGTGTTACGCATTCGGTCATATCCTCCTTGCCTTGTTGCCTTGTTGATCAGATCGCCGCGTTTTTCTTTCGGATGAACGCCAGATGGTTTCTTTTGATAAAAGGCATACCGATGGCGAGGACTATTTCCTCCAACCCTCGTCATTCGAGAATAGGGATCTCGATGTAAAACCAGTCATTTACTTCATCTATAAAACCGATCCGTCTGCTTTCGCCCGTCTGATAGATCTGCTCGGAATAAGCGGGAATGAAGTCGAACCCCATCGATTCTGAGTTGTATTCCACAGAAGTTTTTACTTCAATCCGATTTTCACTATTGAACAATTTGATAGACGAACCGCTGAGAGTCGCCTTGTTATCCACTAGCACTTTGCGCACTACGCCCGGAATTTTGGCTTTTGCACTCGATAACCCTGCATATACATAAGCTTGCAACTGAAAATTTCCAGGCAATGCACTGTTCAATGCCCTGTCAATTGATCCGTATTTGATCTCGCTATTGGACCAATCCGGATGTGCAGACGCAAGATGATTCATTGCAAGCTTTACCTTCGGCCAGACATAATCTGGATTGAACTGCGCATTGATTGACGTATCATACAGCAATATAGCTTTTTCCATCTCATCATAAATATCCTTCACCGCCGCAATACTCGCCTGCTGCGCACTATTCGACGCCTGCTCCTTGTCTACAAAAATGGTCGAAAAGTTGAAAAGCGCAACAAACACCAGCATGAACATAAACCAGTAAATCGTCAGGGTGAAGATCGTCATATTTCCACGTTCATTTTGCAAGTGACGCAGTATACGTACCATCTAGTTCATCACCCTGCTCTTCATTTCCCGATCAAATGAGATATATCGGTCTTCCTCTTTGATATAGAGCCAGTCAGGAAGAAACCCCAGCTCCATCTGCACGCCGACCTTGGCGGTAAAGTATCCGTTGCCATCCCATGTGATATCGCCCTCATTGAAGGAAATGTAGCCTCCTGCCGCGTTCACCACGCTTTTGGCAGCTTGTATGGCTTCTCCCGAGTTTCCCGTTATGGCGTACACCTTCGCCGCCTCATTTGCTGCCGACTGAGAGATGATTACGCCGTAGACGCCCACAAGAAACTGCCAGCAAATCAGCATGATCAGAAAGACGAACGGCAGTATGGCGATAAACTCTACGGTGACCGAGCCCTTTTCATTGGAAACGATCTTCTTCAGGCGCATTCTTCGCTCATCTCCTCTCGAACTTATTTGCAAGCTACCTTTCATCGAGCAGCAATCCCCCTGCCACAGCCGCTTCCGCTCCTGCCGCCTCGTCCTTCCACTTATTGACGTACATCATGAACATGACTGCAAAAAACGGAAGAACAATCACATTGAGCAACAACTCAATAAACATAACCGCCCCGAAGGTCGCCGTAATAGACGTGACGAGGAACAAGCCCGCCATACTGATTAGCCACTCCACCACACTCACCATTAGCAACAAGCCAAAGATTTGGAAGAAGTGCTTTTTGCCCATTTCCAAGGCAGCTCGCCAGCAGCGCCAAGCCGATTGTTTTTTCAGCACCACAAAAAACGGCGTCAAATAGAACAAGATCATCAGAATCAACCCGGGTATCATGAACAGCATCATTCCTGTAGAGACAAGAAAGCTAAACACGATCCCAAATACGAATACGGAAAAGCTGTGTTCAAAAAAAGTCCGAAATGCTTTTCGTATCGGACGTTCATCGCCGTCCAGATCACTTTGGACATACTGGGCAAAAGGGATCTGGAGGATCAGCAAGAACAGAAGAAGTAAAAACAGATTGAAAAAGCTTGCGACGAATTTGGCGCCCGTGATCGCGGCGATCAGATTCAGGTAGTTCAGCGTAAAGTTGTGGATGATAAAAAATGGAACAACGAGCACGGCGGACAAAAGCAGCAAAGATTCGATGTTCCGTGCATAAAAACGGATGCTTTCTTTGAAGGGATGCATATGGGTATCTCTCACCTTTCCTGTTAAGGGTTTCGCAGCTTATCCATCAGCCCGTTTTCCAAGATGGTCATATTAAGCTTCTCGTGGGCCTCCCGCAACTGTTCAACCGAATGGAAAGACTCATGTTTCCCTGTTGTATGCGTCTCAAAGCTTTTCACGGATTCGTCGGCAATATTTCGCAGCGTTTTGTCTTTATAAACAGAGAGCAAGTCGCTCAGCTTTTTTCGTTTCTGCTCCTGTACCCGATCCAGTTCTACTCGATCGGATTGGAAAAACTGATAAAGCCGATCCACAGAGTCTTTAATCAGCACCTGCTTGCGAATGCGATCATACAAAATGTAGTCGGATTCAAATAACACATCCCGTAATGCCGTTTCTTCTCCCGCGATGACGTAGTTGCGCGCGAAAAATTGATTGAGCAGATTCATCCCTCGATCATAAATGGCACGCAGCTGGTCCCGGCTTTCCATCATGGTTTTACAAACCTCGATCAGCTTCTCTGTATCTTGCCGTATCACAGTGTCCATCTTATTCTGGTAGCTGGGCAAAAGCGCCCTCAGATACTCGTGTTTTTGCTCGTACATCTCGATCGGCTTATCCTTATCAATGGCCAGATTGTTCTTAATCTTGCGCCCCGCATGTGCATGCACCAAAAACAGTTTCACTACGGGCTCTGCTTCATTGCGGCGAACCACTTCACCATTCGGTCGCAGCACCAAGTACCCGACAGCGTCTTTTTTCGCCCAGCTCCAGTACGCTACATGGTAGTAATATTCTCCGTCTACGTAGGCCGGGTAATTATACAGCTCTGTCCTCTCTAAAAAACGCTTATTCCGCTCGATCTGAGCCTGAACCTGTGGTGTATTCACGACTTTCATAAGCAAGGACCTCCGTTACGCAAATAAGGATTTTACCCAGCCAACAGCTTTTCCGACCCCATCCCGGATTCCACGGGTAATCGCTCCTCCGGCTAACTTGTCAGCGTACTTCACGAGTTTGCTCAATCCCCACAAAACCGCACCGGTAACAACAAGCACACCACCTACCGCCTGCCCACCTGGTATGACGGAAGCAATGACCCCTGCATCCATCAGCACACTGCCGAAATTACCGGCGCCATCCACAAATTTCTCATTTTGTGTAGCTTCATTCTGGCTCGGATCAAACGCCATGCCAAAACTGCCGATCGTATCCATGATGTCAAATGGAAGGCTAATCGCTGCTACGCCCACATTTAATCCTTTCACGATTCCCGGCATTCTGACGCCGGATGGATTTGCCGAATTCGTCAGCTGACCGCCTTGGAAAATATCCCGAAAACTGTTATTCGGCAATTGCGCCAACACAAATTGATAGTTGGCCCACGCGTTCATCCCGTCGAGTGAATCGACACCCAAGCCTGTTACTGTGTTTACATACGGCGTATTCTTGAAGGCAAGATCAAGGCCTTTTATCGCCAGATCCCCCAAGAACAAGCCTTTACCACGAAGTCCCGCTGCCATGTCTACTTCGCCATTCATAAGCAAATCAGCACTATATGCCAGCGTACCACCCATGACGTCCTTGAACGTCCATTTGACTGCACCATATTCCAGCGTCTCCGTCATCGGTTTCGAGCTATCTGGATCGACGCCGGGTTGCTGCGAAGCAGGCATCTGTATACTTGGTGCAGGTGCGGTTGCATTTGGCGCTTGCGGGTTCGAGTGATTGACGCTTGGCCCCTGCAAATCAGGTGCCTGCGGATTTATCCGATCCCAATTTGGTGCTTGCGGATTCGTTCGATCCCAGTTCGGTGCCTGCGGGTTCAGCTTTTCCCACTCAGGAGCCTGTGGGTTTATTTGTTCCCACTGCGGCGCTTGTGGGTTGAGCTGCTCCCATTGTGGCGACTCCAGATTTGGCTGATCCCACTTCGGGGCCTCGTATTGCAGCCCTTGATACTGAATGGAAGCTGCCAGGCCCACCAGCGGAAACAGATTCATCAAAAGAATCAGAAAGGCGAAACTAGCCGCTGCCGTTGGGCCTCTTAACCATTTCCTCACTTTACAAACCTCCTTTTGGAGATTTCGTCTCTAGTTCGTTTTCGTATTTTGAGCAAACTTCTGGTTGATCGCATCCACGGCTTCCTTATAGGACTTCTCGTTCAAGGTATCCAGGAATTGCTCCAGTTCATCTGCCTTTTTCTGCGCGATTTCCAGCTGCTCGTCGTTCAACTTCCGCAGATGATCGGCCAACTCATCTGAAATCATGTTGTTTGCATCCATGGTCATGATCGCAGATGTTAGATCATGATTTTCCCGTTTGGCGATACGGCTCCATTTCAAAGCAAAGTGACTAATGTCGATCGATCGAGAACTACGAGTGGATACGGCTTGATAGGATGCATTGGCTTTCCACTCTTTCCACTTGTTCGCGATTTCTTTCCCACGATTGAATTCTTCCTGCAACTCCTTCTGATCTTGAATCAGAACATAGCGGCCTCCCGCTGCCTTTGCGACTTCTTTCAACTGCTGCTGCCCTGGACCGTCTATACCAAATCCAATCACGTTAATAATCGGCGTAATCTCGGATTGGGCCAGCTGTTTGGCAGCTTCGACAGGGTCACCATCGCACGTTTCGATTCCGTCACTGACGAGGAAGATCATATTGGTGTTCTTATCTCCAGGCAATTTGCTTAAATCCTTTTTCGCTTCCTGCAAAGAGTAGGCAATCGGAGTGTATCCGGTAGGTTGGAACTGATTTAAAGATTGCTGCAGTTTTTCTTTGTTGTAAGGCTGCATCCCGTACACCAGCTCACTACTGCTGCAAGATAGTGCTTTATCCGACTCTTTTCCGCTGCCTTTTTGCCCGTATACACGCAGTGCGACATTCGCCTGTTCCGGCAAAGATTCAGCAAAGGCTTGAATCGCTTCTTTGGCAGCATCCATCCTCGTCTTGCCGTTCGATTTTGCCGCCATGCTGCCACTCGCATCCAGGATAATCTCCACATTGTAGCTTTCCTTAAACTTGAACCGCGGATCTTCGATGTCCGGATTCCCAAATGAGGCCAGTTTCAATTCATCCATGATCTGTTGCGGATCGGGATAGCTCTGGGCAAACAGCCCCAACAAGGCAAGATAGTATTGGTTAATCATTTCTTCGTCTGGGTTTTCAACAGTAGGGAACTTTTTGAGTTCAGGCAATACTTCTTCCCTGTTGTTGTCATACGAAACCCCAGAAAAACGTCCTGGCGGCGAATTGACGAAGTCCTCTGTCGTTTCCCGCTTTAGCGGCATTCCTTCCTGTGCCATTGCCTCCAACGCTTTTACTTTCTCTTCTCGCGTCATCTCGGCATTTGGCTCTCCTGTTTGGTCTGGCGGTTGGCTTTGCGAAGGCGGTGTTTCCGTGCTTGGTGGAACAGAAGGATTTTGCCCCTCTGTGTTCTGAGGTGCATCCGGCTGATTATCCGCCTCCTGTGAACACGCCGTTAACAGGCTCAACAGGAGGATCACTGCAATTATTCCCTTCACGAGTCTCATCAAAGTGCTACCTCCTGCTTGATTTCGACTTGCTATGTATGGTTCAGGTGGTGAAGAACCATTCCTTCACCACCTCTTTTCCATATGCTCATCAACAAAAAAGCATTCAATTGTTGATTAATTTCCGTCTAATTTTTTGATGATATTGCTAAGCGTATCCCCAATCGATTCGCCAACAAGTGCCGGGTTACCATTAAAGTAAGTAATCACCGCTCCAAACACAGCGATCACCACACCCGCCAATGCGATCCACTCAATTGCTTGCGCTCCTTTTTCGTTTCCCAGAGCTCCTTGACCTTTTGCATACCATTTCAGCATCATGCTTTTCATGAAAAATCTACTCCCCTCATTATTTGGATGATGAATAAATAAAGAACTGTGCACTCCCATCTCGCTGACGGGCATCACCTCCTAAAAGTGAGGCCATGGATCATGGCATGATGTCGGAGAACAAACTGAAGTTCTCCAAAATATTCAATACCATCAAACCGCCAATCAGGATAATCGCTGTAGGAGTCACGACAAACGTGGTGATCAGAGTTACTTTTGGCGACGCCTTGGCCGCCTTTTCCTTGATCAGCTCTTTGCGGATTCTCCGCATGTTTTCCGCCTGTGCCTTGAACGTGACGGCAATCGGCACCCCCAGGCGCATCCCCTGAATGAGCGCTTTGATCAGCATTTGAAACTCCGGATTGTCGTTGCGTCGCAGCAATTGTTCATACGCCTTTTCCCTCTGTACACCGAGATCCAGCTCTTGATTGAATCGGGAAAACTCTTCCCGAAGCGGCCCATCAAAAAACTTGATGACTTCACGCAAAGCCTGATCGAGACTCACCCCCGCCTGAAGAGTCACGCTTACGGTATCGAGAAATTCAGGCAGGTCATAGCGAAGCTGATGTTGACGATCGCGCGCTTTTTTCTTCAACAGAAGGATGGGCAAAAAGTAGCCAATCAACGGCCAGGCGATCAAACCTAGATGCGATAAGGGAAAGCGGAGAATGAAAAACAGCGTGCCGGCAATAATGCCGAGCAGAGCCATGAAAATTTTGACCCCTTGGAATTGGGCGACGGTCAAATCTAGCGGCCGCCCAGCCCTTAGCAACCAATCCTCAACCTCATGTGACTCACTGAAAAAATTGATGCGCTGCCCCATGACAGCATAGTCATCTCCATACCGAAGCAATCGTTTGACCAGACGCTCGGATGAGGTTTCCTGCTTGCGTACACCGTAGTTTTTGTGCCCGCTCATCTCATGGACATGTGCGAGCAGTTTTTGCTTCTCGATGGAGTAGCGATACCACTCCTTCAGACAGATCGCAAACAGCAATAGAAACAAGAACACGCATGTAATTATGAGAGCATCCATGTTTTCACACCTTTATGTTGGTCACTTTCTTTACGAGGATATAGGACAGGAGAGTTCCGATTACAAACAACCCCAGAAGAAAAAGACCAAATCCGGAAAACAACGGATCAATGAAGCCTTTGTTCATCATGTTCATCATCAGCACCAGGGCTATTGGCATGATCGGCACCAAGATAGAGACGTATCGCTGTTCCGCCGTCATCGTCTTGATTTCCTGATTCACGATGCGACGATCCTCCAATGTCTCCGCCATTTCTTGCAGCACCTGGCTCAAATTCCCCCCTGCACGCCGTTGAATCAGCAGGGTAGCAGTAAAGATACGGAATTCTCGCGTCGGTATTCGTTTTTCCATGTCAGAGAGCGCCCGGTCAAAGCTGACGCCTAGCTGTAGCTCACGCGCCATGCGACTAAACTCATCACCAGCGGGATAATTCATCTCCTTGGCTACCAGTGAGATACCCTGCGAAAGCGTAAGACCCGCACGCAGCGAGTTGGCCAAAAGGCGACACACTTCGGACAGCTGTTCATTCAATCGTTCCTGGTACTTGTTGCGTCGGACAAAGAACAGCACGTTCTGTATGAGATACATCACCACTGCACCGATAATGATGTTAAAAGGAAAAGAAATATTCACGATATTGCTGAGCAAGAAGGCGAGCCCCATGGTACCTACGATCAAAATTCCGTAAAACTCTGAGGGAGCCAGCGGGAAGTTCGCTTTGATCAGCTTTTTTTGGATTTCTTTGGCATAGGGCGTCTGGTCAAATTTGTCTCCCCAAACGATGACGACGCTTTTTCGTTTTCCCTTCACCTCGAACCATTCTTCCGCTTTCTTTTTCCATTCGGTCTTCTTGGCCCGATAACCGAGATACTCGTAGATGCCCCAGATGCCAAACAACACCGCGAGACTAAACAGAATAGGCATGGTCACGCTGCTTCCCTCCTTCCGCCCTGAATATGGATTCATCCAGATGGATTCCAAAAACTTGGAGCTTCTCCAAGCACCGTGGGATTACTCCGGTTGCCGTAAAGTAGCCAAGGACTTCCCCTTTCGCGCCGATCCCCTTCCGCTGGAAACGAAAAATCTCGTTGACCTCCACCCGTTTGTCTTCCGTCTTTGCTACTTCCGATATCGAAACGAGTTTACGTGTTCCGTCTGACAGGCGTGTGACCTGGACGATGATATCCAGCGCACTGACGATATATTCACGGACAATCGTAGAGGGCAAATCCATCCCGGCCATGACGACCATCCCTTCCAAACGATTGAAGGCATCCTGTGGTGAGTTGGCGTGGACGGTGGTAAGCGATCCTTCATGCCCGGTATTCATGGCCTGTAGCATATCGAATGCCTCTGGCCCCCGTACCTCCCCGACGATGATGCGGTCTGGCCTCATTCGCAGGGAGTTTCGCACGAGCTGACGGATCGTGACTTCCCCAGTTCCCTCCATATTGGGCGGGCGTGCCTCCATCCCAATACAGTTGGGGTGAGTCAGCTTCAACTCGGCCGAATCCTCAATGGTAATGACACGTTCATAGTGCGGAATGGCTTTTGCTGTCGCATTCAGCAGCGTCGTTTTACCACTACCAGTACCACCCGAGATCAGCACGTTCATTTTGGCTTCCACCACGGCTTGAATGAACTGAGACATCGCTTCATTGAAAGAACCAAATTGCATTAGATCATCCATCAAGAGTGGCTCTTTGCGAAATTTACGGATCGAAACGAGTGTGCCATTGAGACTGATCGGAGGGATGACGGCATTCACGCGGCTTCCATCCTTCAGACGGGCGTCGACCATCGGCGAGCTTTCATCGATTCGTCGTCCAAGCGGTGCCACAATCCGGTCCACGATATGCCGTAAATGTTCCTCGTCGCGAAATTTTAAATCGGTTAATTCCAGCCGTCCTCGTTTCTCGACGTACACCAGATTGTGTCCGTTAATTGAGATCTCCGTGATTTCTGGATCGGCAAGCAGCGGTTCAAGTGGGCCAAGCCCTACCGATTCATTAATCAGTCGAGTCAGCAGGATATCCTTTTCATTTCGCGGAATGACTACTTTTTCTTCCGACATGTATTGGGAGACGAGACGTTCGATTGCGAGGCGCATCTCATCTGAACGAAGGCTGGTCAGTCTCTCCAGATTGGTCTCCCGCAAGAGTCGGGTCTTGTAGTGCTCAGCCAGCTCGTCGATGTACGGATTGAAAGAAGGAGCTGCTAATGTGGCAGCGAGTGTCGTCTGCTTTGCCTCATCCCCTGGCGCTGTCTGCTCTTGTTTTCGTCGGAATAAAGCCATCTAACTCCCACCTTTTTGAACTTGCTCTTTATGACAGTTTCTTGAGTACCCATTTTCGGATGTCTTTCGCAGCAGGGGAGAGCTTCTTCTCATTCGCTTCCTTTTGCAACGGTCGGCCTTGATTGACAGCCGCTTGTACTCCTTGATGATCTCTGCTGATTTCAGCGGTAATCGGTGCGGTGAATAACCCTTTCAAATCAGACACATTCAGTTCGTTATCCCTTCCCACCTGATTGACGACCACTTCGAGCCTGCCTGCGGTATCAATGCGCAGACGTCGGAACAAGTCTTCCACGAGTCGGTAAATTTGAACGGACGGTGTGTCCAGATTCATCACGTAATAAATCATGTCCGACTCTGACAAAGCGGCAAAGGTAAGCTCGTTCATATGCGTTGGCAGGTCGATAATCACAAAGTCATAACTGCGGCGGCTAGCGCGGATCAACCTGGTGACAAATGCCTCGGACATATTCTCCGCCGTCTCGGCATCTCGCGGGCTGACCAGCACCTCCAGCTTGGAATGGTTCTCCCTCTGGGCCACATTGCGAATATGAAATTCGTTGATTTCGTCCATAACCGGCATAAGATCGCCCAATGTACGGTTGTTGTCAAAGGACAAAAAGGTTTCGATTCCACCGTATTGGAGATTGAGATCGATCAGCAGCACGCTAGCCGTAGATTCCAGCTTCAATGCTTGCGCAAAGCCCGTTGCCAGTTGGGTTCGTCCGCTTCCTCCTTTTCCACTGTAAAAGGAGTACACCTTTCCCCGACCTCGCACGAAAGCTTTGCCGGATGCATCCGTGCCCTTTTTTCTCTGTTTGATCTGGGATAAATCTGATATTTTGTCGAGACGATCGGATAACAGGTTGAGCTCATCAGGCATCACGATGTATTCCACCGCACCTGCGCGGACAACATCTCGCAGCAGGATAAAGTCCTGTCTTTCCGTGAGATAAATGAGGATACCCTCCGGAAGCTCGCCTTGTATGTACTGCACCAGCTCTACTCCTGCTCCGTCTTCCGGCTGCACAAGCAAAACGACATCGGGTCCAATCCGGTCAATTTCTTTTTTCACTTCGCTGGAAGTCGTGTAGCGTACTTGCTCATACGGAGTCAGAATGTCCCTCAGCATGTCTTTTACAGAGTCATAATCCGCAACGACGAGAATTTTCATATCTTTGTTCATGACTTACCCTCCGGTTTTCGGTGGTTGATTAGTTGGCTGCGGTGGTACCGAAGTTGGTTTCGTTTGCGGCTGGGCCGGAACTGTCGGTGGTGTCTGTACTGCCGGCTGCCCTGCTGCTGGTGGTGTAACAGGCGGTGTCGCAGACTTCGCTTCAGCAGGTTTGCCAGGCGGTTTTGTCTGTTCCGGATTGGGCTCCACAAACGGATCGGGAATACCCAAGTCTCCTTTGCCCACATTCGCTTTCAAAATGCGAACCATCTGGGCATAATGCTGCTGGTGAATGAATTTCGGCGCTTCTTGGAACGGCAGCTCGAGAGCTACCCCCTTGAAGCTGTTCTCCGATTTGGCCACCATGGCGACTGGCACGTCTTTCATGAACACTTCTGTCACCGGCTTCCCGTTCACCTCATGCGAGATGATGATGTCCACCCGATCTAACGCCTCCAGCTCCTGATCGAAGACGATATTGCTCGATG
Organism: Brevibacillus sp. BC25; assembly: GCF_000282075.1. Taxonomy (NCBI): domain Bacteria; kingdom Bacillati; phylum Bacillota; class Bacilli; order Caryophanales; family Paenibacillaceae; genus Brevibacillus; species Brevibacillus sp. BC25. Next base: position 7,327 of record NZ_AKIX01000016.1, on the reverse strand, counting down.
AAAACACTGTCACGAGCCTGTTGTTCTGGTCCCTTACAACATTGGCTGGCTTCATGATGTTTTTCGTAATGATGTCTCCCTTTGACAAGGGAACGATCGTGACTTGATTTTTCAAACTGGCTTTATCGATGACGTACGAATCATCCGCGTACTTTTTTGGGATTTCCCTTACCGTCAATTGGTCGGGTTGAATCAGTGCCCGAGATGGAATATCTGCATTTGCTTCGTATATTTCCACCATTTCGCCCAGTTGTGCATTCAAATCCTTGATTTTTTGCAGAAACAGAAAGCCCGCAAGTGCAGCAAGTAGGAACGATAGTACAAGGAAAATGATTGCCCTACGTTTTGATTCCAACATCAGAAGATTCCCTCTCTTTTTCGAAAAATCCATTCATGTTCATACTTTGTCGTCTTATTGCCAATATTCCAAACCTCAAAACTTATGAGAAAGGCACTAGGAATACATGATTATGACCAGCATGAGACTGGTCCCACCCGCAACAAATGGAGCCAACGGAATATCTCGCCCGAGCTTCATCCTGCCTGTCATTTTGGCGATGGCCCACATGGGAAGCACACTAGCTCCCGCAAGCAAATACGTAAGCATGAGCACGACCAACCCTGCTTGCCATCCAACCGCTGCGCCGACCAGAGCGAGCAGCTTAATATCTCCTCCACCCATCTGACCGTTGCTGATCACCGCCATAAGTAATGAAATTCCTCCCAGCACAATAACTCCCATCGCATAAGTCAGCCATTTCTCTGGATGAAGGTATGCATGCAGAACGAGAAAATATACAATTCCCGGAAGCGTCAGCCAGTCGTAAATGAGACGGCGGCGTAGGTCAGTATACATAGCGACTGCCATTACGAAAAGAATGGGAATGATGACATACCAAGATAACACCATATGTCCTCCTTCCTGCTTTTTGAGGAAAATTTCACCATTACAGACTGTATAATAGGGAAATTTGTTGCAAGAATATCCAATTTTTTTGGATGTTTTTTGGAAAAGCGCTTTCATTGCCTCGGAGATTACATCCGTTGTCGTTTCATGAGGCAAACATTTTTTTGTGCTATTCTAGTAGAAAAATACGGCGACGAAAGGTGGGAGTACCGAACCGTGCGGGAGTATCTCGAACTGACTGAACTACTTGCAGAGATTGAACGTCATCCGACTAGTCTGTTGTTTATAAAAACGGCAAACTGCGGTGTTTGCGATGTCACCTACGCAAGAACGATAGAACTGCTGAAACAGTATCCACAAGTGAAAAGTATGGTGGTATCTATGGAGAGAATACCCAACATTTCCGGTGAGTTTCTCGTATTTACTGCTCCGGCGATCCTGCTGTTTATGGACGGAAAGGAAGTATTTCGGCAAGCCCGGTTTGTATCATTTGACGAGCTAGAGCGTGTTCTGACCTCCATCACTTGCTAAAAATTCACATTTCCTGCCACTGTAAAGGTTTGGATAACCTCTCTTTTGATGATAGAGTAGAGAGTATGGATAAATCAGATTCGTAAGACAATCTGTTGCATTTTATCGATTTTTGAAGGAGAGACAGTGGATGAGAGCCTTATTGGTAGACGACGAGCAACTACCCTTGATGCATCTGCAACGATTGCTAGAAAAAGATGTTGGCGGCGTTAAGGTAATCGGAGCCTACACCAATCCTCTCGAAGCGATCGACCAAGCAATATCCCTTCAACCAGATGTCGTATTTTTAGATATTAATATGCCGCGCATCAGTGGACTGGAGATCGGAGAACGTCTGCAAGGAATCGATAACTCCCCAGAAATCGTATTTGTCACAGGGTACGATAAGTACGCCGTTGATGCTTTTGAGCTGTGCGCGCTGGATTACATCATGAAGCCCGTACAACTTCAACGCTTGCAAAAGACAATGGACCGTCTGCGTGAGAGAATCAAGTCCGCGCAAGAAGCCGAGCCTGTTAAAGAAGAATCAGTCGTTTCCATCCAATGCTTCAATAGTATTTTGTTTCACCAGTCGAATCAGGAGCCGCAAGAGATCAAGTGGCGAACGAATAAAGCCCGCGAGCTGTTTGCGTACTTGTTGCATCACCGCAACAAGATGATCGACAAGGATTCGATTATCGAGCTTTTGTGGCCGGACTATGATGGAAGCAAAGGCGTGACCCAGCTATATACGACGATTTACCTCATCCGGCAAACCTTGAAACGCTATGGTCTCCAAACGATATCGATCAACAAAGGCAATTTAGAAGGCGGCTATAGATTGACGATCGATTCAGCTGCGATCGATGTGGAAGAATGGGAAAATCGCTTGCGACACTTGCCTCCTCTTTCACTTGCCAGTAGGGAGGAGCATGAACGAGTGCTCGCTGCGTATACAGGCGATTACTTCGGAGATTACGACTATTTGTGGGCTGAATATGAGCGCGAAAGACTCCGTAGAATGTGGCTGCAGCTCGCGAAAACAATGAGCAGCTTCTATTTGGGCCACGGCAGAGTACAAGAGGCGATCAACGTCAATCAGCGCATTCTGCATTTGCACCCGCTTGAAGAGGATAGCTACATGTTCCTGATGCAGTTGTACGCTTCCTTGGACGATCATGCGGCTGTAGAAGAGCAGTATCAACTCTTGACCTCTCGATGGGAGATTGAACTCGGCTCTACTGTAAACGAACATATCACCAAGTGGTATCACATATGGAAACAGGAGACAGAACAAAAGTAATGATACTCTCTCACTAGATCTAGGGGGCACTCATGAAGATCCGAAGTGGTCTATACAGCGTACTTCTCGCTGCTTTTTGCATTCTACCTTCCTCTGCCGCCGCCTCCAGTTATGGAACGGCGACTTATTCGCCAAAGCAATCCCAAGACGTACTACAAAACCCTTATATGGGACTGGCTCCCGATTCACGGACGAGTAATAATGAGCAAGAACACACCCTCGTCTATGCCAATCTAACCTGGAGGATACTTGAGCCAACCAAAGGGGATTATGCTTTTGATGAGGTCGAAGATGCAATCCGGTTTGAAGAATGGACAGAAAAAGATGTCAAGTTCATCCTCCGCATCGTTATGGATCTTCCTGATAAAAAATCGGACATGGAGATACCGGATTGGCTATACAACGAGATCGGTGGGGACAATGACCATTTTGATGATGGCGAGTGGTATCGAAACGACTATGGCAAAGGCTACAGTCCCAACTACAGTAATCCATTGATCATCAAGTACCACAAAGAATTGATTGACGCTCTGGGAGAGCGCTACAAGGACGATCCCCGTATTGCTTTCATACAACTGGGAAGCGTCGGTCACTGGGGAGAATGGCACACCGATACGTCAATTCCTTTCCCTGCAACAGAAATCACGGATCAGTACGTACAACCGTATCTAGATAACTTCCCTGATTCCATGCTGCTGATGCGCAGACCACACCCAGTTGCCAAGGAGTACAAACTGGGGCTGTTTAACGACATGTTCGGCAACAAAGAAGATACAAACAGCTACCTGTCCTGGATACAGAAGGGCTACGTCTCCTGGCTGACCAAAGAAAAAATGCCTGCCATGCCCGACTTTTGGAAGTATGCGCCAAGCGGCGGAGAATTCTCTCCATCCAACTCATTGACAAGCTACTTTACTCGCTCCTCGATTAACCAGGTAATCTCACAAGCCAAAGCTTCGCATATTAGCTGGCTTGGCCCGAATACACCCGCACGTTTCGAAAACGACGGCGAGCAACAAGAATATTTGGACCGCTTTTTAAACACGATTGGCTACCGCTTCTCCATCACCAAAGAGACACATGCCAAAGCAGTCGAGCCCGGAGACAGCCTCGCTGTGACGATGGATTGGCAAAACCGCGGTGTTGCTCCTTTTTATTTCCCGTGGATTCTCGAGCTGTCACTCGCGGATGAAGATGGCAAGATCGTAGCCAAGACCAACACGGATGAAGACATCCGCAAATGGCTACCCGGCAAGAAAACCGTCAAGCAAAGCTTGGAAATCCCGGATGATCTTCCAGAAGGAACATACACCCTCTGTGTAGCGATCCTCGATCCCCATACAGAAAAGCCGGGCATTCAATTTGCTATGGAAGGCAAACGCTCGGACGGAAGATATACGTTGGGTGCGGTTCAAGTACGAGACTGATCCATCAAAAAAATCCCTTCCTGACCACCTGTAAAGGAGTCAGAAAGGGATTTTTTTCTTCTAATCATTATGGTGCATAATCGCCATCGTAGCTTACCAATGATACGTTTTTCACACCTTCTACCTCTGAAATATCTTGAACAAATGCCGTATTATCTCCTTTGATTTTGACTTCCACAATCAATTCCACCATCTCTTTGTGTACGGTCTTTGACTTCAAGACGTATTTCAGTTTGTTCAACTGGTATTTAACCCCGTCATTGGCTTGATCGTAATAGTTGATAATGAGCAGATAGGCAACATCTTTCATTTGCCGCTTGGATAACACGACAATGACAGCCGCCACCACCAGTGATCCCAGGACGGAAACCGGGTACACACCCGCTCCCGTCGCAATACCTACCGAAATCGACCAAAACATGAAAACAATATCCAATGGGTCTTTGATGGCAGTACGGAACCGCACGATGCTCAACGCGCCGACCATCCCGAGAGAGAGCACGATATTGGTGCTAATCGTCATGATAATCAGGCAAGTAAGCATCGCCATTGCCACTAGCGTGATGTTAAAGGTATGTGTATAGACGACACCGCGAAACGTCTTTTTGTAAATATAGTAGATGAACAAACCTATCAATCCCGACAGCACAAGCCCAATGATGGTATCAATGATCGAGATGCTGGCGAATTGATCCATTTTTAAGACACTTTTTTTGATGATATCTTGAAAATTAATCGTATTGGTAGTATCCATAGTTTCCCGACTTCTCCTCACACTAAAGATTATAGTATTTTTTGGTCTCCTCTCTGCAAATGACATATTTGGAGATAGCCGATCGCTGATTACTCAGGTTTTGTAGCAAATGTCTAATATTGAACGGCAGGAATTGATCGTACTTCACTTCCATGATCATCATGGGCTGATGAATAGCTCTGACCATCATGATGTTTTCGTCAAAAATATCGAGTGAATTGACGTTTGCCTTCAAATACTTATCAAACGTAATTCTGACATTCCCTTCTCTCACCAAATACGCCTCTCGAACATAATCCGTAATGACGCGAGGCCGAAACAGATGATTTTTGCACGATAAATAAAAATCTCGTAGCACAGCACTTTCCGTCTCTCGCAGAAACTCAACATCGCCTGCCAAAATCAGTTCATATTCATCCCGCGTGATCGACGCTGATTCTTTGCAAATGTATCCTCCGAACTTGCTCTTTCGCTCCATTTTGATGACTGCATCACTTTTGTTGTAGATGCGAATGCGATACTTTTTTCTTTGAAAAACCCCGTAGTTTTTTTCATAGAGAGCCGTATCGTGAAAGTCGTCAAAGTACAAGCTACGAATATGATACCCTTCCTCACTTACAGAATAAGGGTCAGGAGTCGCGATCAGGCGCAATTTCTGTCGCAGCGGCTCATAATGACTCAGCCGAAGATAATACTTCAACTCATGCCTCAATCGCTTGTTGCCGAGCTGGATGCCCGTGCTCTGTATTCCTTTCATTTCAATACGAACTCCTTCACCCCATGATAAAGCGCATCCTCGGACTCTACCCTGTCAAATGCCGTCTGTGCGTTCCCTTTGCTGTCCCGAACAATCACGCGCCAGAAAAAGCGGCCTTTACCCGGATCGTTTATGGTGTATTGGACCCCTGTCAGCCCCTTGACCTGCGCGTGTATCTTCGTAAACGCAGGATCGTAACTGACGGCAAAGTCGTAGGTCAAATCGTCACCTTGCAGATCATAGGAATGGTCCCAGGCAAAAATGAGCTTATCTCCTTCTTTTCTTGGCTCCCCCATAAAAAAGGGCATCGGATTCTCTTGGCGTTCATAATACCTCTTTTTGTTACGCTCCGGTTCACCAGAGAGAAGTGCTTGCTCATTGTGAAAATAGGAGACATCCAACGGTAAATTATATAAATCAGGTTGTTGCAGCACATATTTGCTCACAATCGGATAATAGCTCTTCAAGTATTTTTCCGTTTGCTCCTTCGTAATGATCTTGCTGACTTCCTCAACCTTTTCGTTTAGCGTTTTGATGTTTTCAGGATCTTTAAAGATGCGGCGATGCAAATTCGACACCCAGTAGTCGGAAATGCCAAACTGCCATTGTCCTAGCCCTTTTTCCGGGCTTCGCTTGAGCTCTTCTTCAAAAAATCCCCACGATGCGTCGTAGTCCCACGGTAGGAAATACCACTTGTTGGAGTTGCTAGGGCTGTACAAGTAAAAATTATGAACAGCCGTGTCGTGATTCCCCATCAACAGGTTGGATGCCAGCCATGTATAGTAGTTCTCCCGATCAAAATGCTTGTCCAAAAAGTCTTGCGTATTGATCGCAGGATTGTGAAGATCGTCCAGCATCGAAATGAGCTTTTCATGGTTCTCGCTGCCCTTGATCTCCAAAATTTTATCAAAGGCTTTCTTATCGTAGGTAGGATCAGTTGCCAGCTTGAGTTGTTCCTCGTAACGGTGGAACTCGAAATCAATTGCCTTGTACAAATTTCCGTTTCGGTCCAATCCGTGCGCCTGCAAAAATGTTTTGTTCGGCTGTTCAATTTGAGTGAACAAACCGTAATCAACATAGTCCCGGTCCGGATTTTTTTTGGTCATATCCTTGATTTTCACTTGAACGAACTGCGTCCGCAAACTGGTCATATTGGGCATTTGCTCGAAATAATCAAAGCTAAGCTTTTGTCGAACACGCGTCATGTCAGACTTGTGCTTGCTTAAGTTGATATTGCGCTGATCCCGCCAGTATCCGGCGCTGTCGAACAAACGGATTTTGTACGATTTTTGTTCCGCTCTTCTGCTCGATTCCCCCCGCAGCTCAATCGTTCCGTTCGCTCTCGACTCGCCAAAACCAAAGTGCCCCTGGGTTGGCCCCTCAGCCGTCCCTTCCTGCATAATGACTTTGGCCTGGAGATCTTCTCCCTTTTCATTCCGTCCGCTAGGAGCTAGATTGAGTTCCGTAAAGGTGGTCGTCTTCAGTTTCGAATTTTCTTCGTTGACTACTGTCACATATAAATGGACGATACTCCCGTCAACATCCTGATCGTATACGCTTCTATTCTCAAGCAGACCCTCATTCATCTGCTGAGTTGACGCCACCTGACTCGTTGCTGGCGGGTTGTCTGACACTGGCTGTTCAGGCGCATCCTGCGTACAACCAGCCG